>JAKABC010000027.1 GCA_021802025.1 Actinomycetes bacterium | reverse complement strand
CCTGGATCACCCGGGTCATATGACCCACGTGTACACCGACGGGGCCTGCCGCGGCAACCCCGGCCCCGGGGGCTGGGCGTGGGCCGTGGGCCAGTCCCGCTACGCCAGCGGCGCCGAGGCCCACACCACCAACCAGCGCATGGAGCTCACGGCCGTGCTCAAGGCGCTGCGCGCCAACCCCGACGGCGCGATCGAGGTGGTCAGTGACTCGACCTACGTCGTGCGCTGCTTCCACGACCGTTGGTACCTCGGTTGGCAGCGGCGCGGCTGGCGCAACAGCCAGAACCAGCCCGTCGCCAACCGGGACCTCTGGGAGGCCCTGTTGCCCCTGGCGCTCACCTCGGAGCGCGAGGTGAGCTTCCGGTGGGTGCGCGGTCACGCCGGGGACCCCATGAACGAGTTCGTCGACCGGCTCGCGACGGCCGCGGCCGACGCCCAGCGCGGTCAGAGCGCCTGATCGCGTCGGGCCCGGCGCCCGGGGAACATTAGGATTCCCCGGGGGGTTGATCGCTACGACGGAAAGGTGTGACCGTGGCTGACGGGGTCCAGCAGTACGACGTGGTCGTGATCGGCGGAGGGCCCGGGGGCTACGCCGCCGCCCTCTACGGGGCCTCGGCGGGCCTCTCGATCGCCCTCGTGGAGCGCGACAAGGTCGGCGGCACGTGCCTGCACCGGGGCTGCGTGCCGGCCAAGGAGTTCCTCGAGACGGCCCACGTGCGCCGGACCCTCGAGCACGCCTCGGCCTTCGGCTTCACCACCACGGGGCTCGCGGTCGACTTCGCGGTCAGCCAGGCCCGCAAGAACGAGGTCGTCGACAAGCTGCACAAGGGCCTGTCCGGGCTGCTCAAGGGACGCTCGGTCACGGTCCTCAACGGCACGGCGCGCCTCGAGGCCGACCACCGGGTCGTCGTGGTCGACGGCGCCGACCAGGGCACCGAGCTCGTGGGACAGGGCGTGATCCTCGCCGCGGGCTCGGTCCCGCGCACGCTGCCCGGGCTCGAGCCCGACGGCAAGTTCGTGCACACCTCGGACGAGTTCTTGGACCTCACCGCCTTGCCGGCGCGCGCGGTCGTGGTGGGCGGCGGGGCCATCGGCTGTGAGTTCGCCTCGATGCTCGCGGACATGGGCACGGCGGTCACCGTCCTCGAGTTCTTGCCAACGATCCTCGCGGGCTGCGACGCCGAGGTCGCCGCGGTCGTCCAGCGCGCCTTCAAGAAGCGCGGGATTGACGTGCGCACCGGGGTGAGCGTGACCGGCCACGCGCCCAAGAAGTCGTCGACGGCCGTCACGATCGAGGGCGGCGAGGCGATCGAGACCGACCTCATCGTCGTCTCGGTGGGCCGCCGACCCCGGACCGAGGACCTGCTCGGCGAGGGGACCGGCGTGGTAATCGACGAGCGGGGCTTCGTCGTCGCCGACGGTCTCCAGCGCACCGGGGCCGCCGGGGTCTACGCGGTGGGCGACGTGGTCGCCGGGTCGCCCCAGCTCGCTCACGTGGGCTTCGCCGAGGCGATCGTCGCGATCAAGACCATCCTCGGCGAGGCCACGGTGCCGGTCGACTACGACCGCGTGCCCTGGGCGATCTACTCGAACCCCGAGGTCGCCTTCGTCGGGCTCACCGAGGCGGCCGCGAAGGAGCGCGGGATCGAGGTCGTGGTGAAGAAGGATCCCTTCGGCGGCAACAGCCGGGCCCAGATCATCGGCGAGACCGAGGGGGTCGTGAAGGTCATCGCCGAGAAGCGCCCCGACGGCACGGCCGGTCAGCTGCTCGGGGTCCACATGGCCGGGCCCTGGGTGACCGAGCAGCTCGGCGCCGGCTACTACGCGGTCAACTGGGAGGCGACGGCCGAGGAGGCCGCCGCCTTGATCCAGCCGCACCCCTCGTTGTCCGAGACCTTCGGCGAGACCCTTATCGCTCTCGCCGGGCGGGGGTTGCACGTTGGTTGAGGTCACACTGCCCTCGCTGGGCGAGTCGGTCACCGAGGGGACCATCACCCAGTGGTTCAAGAGGGTCGGCGACCTCGTCGCCCGCGACGAGCCCCTCTTCGAGGTCTCGACCGACAAGGTGGACTCCGAGATGCCCTCCCCGGCCGCGGGCGTCCTGACCGAGATCTTGGCCGGCGAGGGTGACACCGTGATGACGGGCTCGCGCGTCGCGGTCATCGACGAGACCCAGACGGCGGCCGTCGCCGCGCCACCCGCGCCGACGCGGCCCGAGCCGACCCCCGCCCCCGCTTCGGCGCCTGTCCCCGAGGCGGCTCCGGTGGGACGCGCGCCGGCGACGCTCCGACCCGACGAGGCCGTCGGGGGCGTCGTGCTCTCGCCGGTGGTGCGCCGGATCCTCGCCGACGGCGGGGTCGCCCCCTCGAGCGTCGTGGGATCGGGGCCCGGCGGGACCATCACGCGTCGCGACGCCGAGCGGGCGGTCGCCCTGGGCCCGACCGAGGAGGCCAGCGTCGCCCTCAGCCACGGGCAGCGGCGCATGGGCCAGCACCTCGCCTTCTCGGCCCAGGTCTGCCCCCAGGGCTTCGTGGCCCTCGAGGTCGACGGATCCGTCTTCGCGCGCCTCGACGCGCTCGGGCGCACCACGCGCGAGGGCGTCGCGGTCTCGGACGAGACGCTCGTCGCCCTGGCGGCGGTGAGGGCGCTCGGCGAGTTCGAGTTCCTCAACGCCTCGTTGGAGGGCGACCGGCTGGTCCTGCACCGCAGCGTGAACCTGGGCCTCGTGCGGCCCCTGGCCGACGAGGGGATGCTCGTCCCGGTCGTGCACGCCGCGGCCGGGCTCACCCTGCGCGCGCTCGCCCATCGGATCAGTGACCTCGATGAGCGCCTGGGGGCGCGCGAGCTCACCGCCGACGACCTTATGGGCGGCACCTTCACGGTGGCGGCCGCACCGAGCCCTCACGCCCTCTTCACCCAGCCCATCGTCATCCAGCCCGAGGTCGCGGCCCTCTCGATCGGCGCGGTCCGCGAGGTCCCCGTCGTGGTCGACGGGACCCTCGCCGTGGGCCGGCGCCTGGTGCTCGGGCTCAGCTTCGACCACCGGGTGTGTGAGTCGACGGCCGCCGCGCGCTACCTCGAGCGCGTGGCCGAGCTCTTGGGCGGACTCGACCTGGAGAGCGAGCGCTAGTGCTGCGTCGCCGCCACCTCGGCCGGGTGACCTTCCCCGAGGCGAACGACCTCCAGCGGGCCCTCGTGGAGGCCGAGGACGACTACGTCCTGGTCTTCGAGCACCCCCCGACCTACACCCTCGGGGTCCGGGCGCAAGACGAGCACATCCTGGTGCCGCGTGACGAGCTCGACGCCGCCGTGGTCGAGGCCGACCGGGGTGGGGACGTCACCTACCACGGCCCGGGCCAGGTCGTGGCCTGGGCGATCGTCACGGTGGCCGACGACCCCGCCGCCGGCCGCGCCCACGTCGCGGCCCTGGAGGACGCGGTCATCGCGACCGTCGGGCGTCTCGACGAGGGGGGGCGCCTCGGGCGCGTGGGCCGCCTCGAGGGCTACCCGGGCGTCTGGGCCGACCTCGAGGGCCGGCCGACCAAGATCGCGGCCGTCGGGGTGCGCACCGAGCGCGACGCCCGAGGCCGCCGTCGCACCCTCCACGGGGTCGCCCTCAACGTCGAGGTCGACCTCGCGCGCTTCGCGGTCATCGTGCCCTGCGGCATCCCCGACAAGCCCGTCGGCTCGCTCGCCTCGCTCGGGCTCGACGCGTCCCCGGCGCTCGTCGAAGACGTCCTCGGCGAGGAGCTCGACCGTCGCCTCGGCGGGCCCGCGCGCGTGGCGCGCGTCGAGCGGCCGGCGCGCTCGCTCGAGCCGAGCGCGGAGCGGCCCCTGATCCGCCGGCTCCGCCAGGCGGGCGTCGACCCCGAGGCCGGCCTCGATATCCGTGAGCGCAAGCCCGAGTGGCTGCGCATCCCGGCCCACATGGGCCACGAGTACCGCGCGCTGCGCGCCCTCACCGAGGACCTGCGCCTGGTCACGGTGTGCGAGGAGGCGGGCTGCCCCAACATCTTCGAGTGCTGGGCCGAGGGGACCGCCACCTTCATGGTCAACGGCGAGCGCTGCACCCGGGCGTGCGGCTTCTGCCTCGTCGACACGAGCAAGCCGCTGCCCCTCGACCCGACCGAGCCGGCCCGGGTCGCCGAGGCGGTCGTGCGCCTGGGCCTGAGCCACGCGGTGATCACGTGCGTGGCGCGCGACGACCTGGCCGACGGTGGGGCCGGCGCGATGGCCGCCACGGTGCGCGCCATCCGCGAGGCCCGTCCGGGCACGACGGTGGAGCTGCTCACGAGCGACCTGCGCGGCGACCCGGACTCGCTGGACGTGCTGCTCGAGGCGCGCCCCGACGTGCTCAACCACAACCTCGAGACGGTGGCCCGGCTCCAGCGCGCCGTGCGTCCGAGCGCGGGGTACCTTCGCTCGCTCACGGTGCTCGCGCGCGCCGCCCGGGCCGGGCTCACCACCAAGTCGGGGCTCATGGTGGGTCTGGGCGAGACGGCCGAGGAGGTCGACGAGGCGCTCGTCGACCTGGCCTCGGTCGGGGTGAGGATCGTGACGATCGGTCAGTACCTGCGCCCGAGCGCCGACCACCTGCCCGTCGCGCGCTACTGGACCCCGCGCGAGTTTGAGGAACTGGCCGAACGCGGCCGGGCCCTCGGCCTCGCCCACGTGCAGTCCTCTCCGCTCACTCGCTCGAGTTACCACGCGCGCACCGCGATGGACGAGGCCGCCCCGGTCGCGGTCGGGGCCCCGACGAGGCGTTCCTAGCGCTCTGCGACCCGTCGGGTCGCCCGGCGCGTGCGAGACTCGATCCATGACCGCGGTGCGCGTGCGCCCCCGTGCCGGGCGCCCACGGGCGATCCCCCTCGCGCTCGCGGCCGGCCTCGCCCTGGTGGGCGTCGGCCTCGCCGGTGGATCGGCACCGGCGGCTCAGCTGGCCGACGGACCGCCGACGGTGTGTCGACGCGTCGCCGTGCCGGCGGCCAACGGGCACCCGGCGCGCACCGCCGAGGTCTGCGCCCCGTGGCGACCTCGCGACACGTGGGCTGGGGCGAGCGCGCCGGTGGAGACGACCGTCTTTCGGCCCGATCCGGCCCAGCCGGCCGTGGTGGCCTACGCCGCCTGGATCGACAGCGCCACGACCGACCTCGCCCTCTACCCCGGCTACGAGGGTCCCGGGCCGACGGCGCTGCCGCGCGGGCCCGAGATGGTCCCCCCCTCGGGGCGCGGCCGGCTGCTCGCGACCTTCAACGCCGGCTTCTACGAGCACGACGCCGCCGGCGGGTTCTTCGTGAACCACACCCTCTACTACCCGATGCTCGATGGTCTGGCGACCGTCGAGCGCTTCAGCGACGGGCGCGTCGACGTCGTGCGCTGGACCAAGGGCCCCCGCCCGCCGGCCGACGTCGTCATGGCTCGCCAGAACCTCCCCCTGCTCGTCAACGCCGGACGTCCGACGCCCCTGTCGGCCGACAACGGGGCCTGGGGCGCGACCCTCGGCGGGGTCCCGGCCGTGTGGCGCTCGGCCCTCGGGATCGACGCCCACGGCAACCTCCTCTACGCGGCTGCCCCGGACCAGACCTCGGCCACGCTCGCGGCCCTCATGGTCCGGCTGCACTGTGTGCGCGCGATGGAGCTCGACATCAACCCCGAGTGGCCCATCTTCGTCACCTACGGCGGGCCCGGGGCGGCCTCGCCGCTCCTCGCGGTCGACAACCCGAACCAGATCCCGACGCGCTTCCTCACCGTGACGACCAAGGACTTCTTCGCCGTGTACGCCTCGCGTCGGCCGGGCGAGCCCCAGCCGTGGTAGCCGGCCGTCACGCGCGCGCCGGCGCGAGGCGGTGGCGGGCCCCGGGGGCGCTCGCGCTGGCCACCCTGGTCGTGGTCGGCGTCGTGGTCGGCGTCGTGGGCTGGCGACTGGCCGCCGCCCCGCGGGCCTCGGGCGTCGCGGCCTCGACCACCACCACCACGAGTGCGAGCGCTCCCACCTCGACCACGACCACGGTCCCCTCGACCGTGACCCTCGCGGCCGTCGGCGACACCGAGCTCGGCGACACCCCGACCCTGCCGAGCGACCCGGCGACCTGGTTCGACTCGGTGCGCGCCGCACTGGCCGCCCCGGTCGTCTTCGGCAACCTCGAGGGCACCCTGACCGACGCCACGACATCGAAGTGCGGCGCGGCCGCGCTCGACTGCTACGCGTTCCGGGTCCCGCCGTCGTACGCCGCGATCTACCGCGCGGCCGGCTTCACCGTGCTGAACTCGGCCAACAACCACAGCGACGACTTCGGCCCGGCCGGGGTGGCCTCGACGAGCGCCGCCCTGCGGGCCGCCGGCATCGTCCAGGCCGGGCTGCCGGGCCAGATCGGCCTCGTGCGCGTGGGCGCGGTCCGGGTGGCCTTCTGCGACTTCGCCCCCTACGTGCTCACCAACGACCTCCTCGACACCGCCACGGCGGCCCAGCTCATCGCCCGGGCGCGCGCCGAGGCCGACGTCGTGGTCGTGTACATGCACGCCGGCGCCGAGGGGGCCAACGCCGACCACGTCACGCGCCAGAGCGAGTACTTCCTCGGCGAGGACCGCGGCAACCCCTACGCCTTCGCCCACTTCGCGATCGACCACGGCGCCGACCTGGTGATCGCGAGCGGGCCCCACGTGCTGCGGGGCATGGAGTGGTACCGCGGCCACCTCATCGCCTACAGCCTGGGCGACTTCGCGAACTACGAGGACTTCTCCTCGGCCGGGACCCTGGCCCTGTCGGGCATCCTGCACGTGACCCTCACCGCCGCCGGCCGCTTCGTCGGCGGGCGCTTCACCTCGCTGGTGCTCGCCCCCGACGGCCACGCGAGCGTCGACCCGAAGGGGGCCGCCGCCGCGTTCGTAAACCAGCTCTCGCGCGAGGACTTCGGCGCCAGCGCCGCGCTGGTGCGCGCCGACGGCTCGATCGCCCCGCCGGCCTAGCAGCCCCCCGGCGGGCCGGGCCGGCCCGGGCCGAGGGTGTAGCCGAGAACGGTCCCGACGTCGCGCGGGCGGGGGTTGGGCCCCAGGTGCACGACGTACCACACGCCCCGCCAGGAGATGAGCGAGTCGACCCCAACCGACACGAAGCGGTGGTCGTGGGCGAAGACGAGTCGCACGCCGGGCTCGTGCCAGTAGCCGATTCCGTTCTCGCACGCCCCCGGTGGGATCCACTGGGCGTAGGCGGGATCGGCCACGACCCGCACGAAGCGCGCCGGCCTTCCCGCGTCGAGTACGTGGTGGTAGGCCGCGACGTCGAGGCGCAAGAACGCGACCAGCCGGTCGGCGTAGTCGGCCGCCGGGTCGGGGATCCGCCCGGTCTTCATGCGCACGTAGGCGGGCTCGGGGAAGAAGACCGCTAGGGCCCGGGCCGGGTCGTCGCTCGCGATCGCCGCCGCGAGGCGCGCCATCGAGCGCGTGAGGGCGGCGCCGAAGGACGGCTCGACCCGGGTCTGGGGGAGGCGGCCCGGCGGCCCGTCGGCGGCGGAGGCTCCCGGGGCCGGCGCGAGCGCGAGGACGAGGGCGGCCCCCGCGGCGAGGCCCCGGAGGTGGCGCCGACCCCGGGGGCTCATCGCCGGCCCCCGGGGGCCCCGAGCACGAGGACCGCGACGTAGGGGTCGCCGACGCCGCTGCGCGCGACGTGCTCCACCCGCCAGGGCGTGCCGGACGTGGCGGCGCGCAGTTCGCGCACGGTGAGAAAGACCCAGGTGAACCACGGCCCGACGGCCCCGTCGTAGTGGTAGCGCACGCGCAGGTGACCCGGGGCGAGCCCGCGCGCGACGTTTCGGCGCACGTAGCGTCGGTCGAGCCCCGGAGCGCCCCCGAAGTGGGGGCTCGTGCTCTCGGCCAGCAGCCGGGTCCCCGGTCGGCAGCGCTCGGCGAGCCACGCGAGGGCGGCGCGCACCCCCTCGAGCGAGGCGAAGATCCCGACGTTGTTGCCGAAGAGGACCAGCGTCTCGAACTCGCCCAGGCGCTCACCGACCTCGTCGAGCCGGTTGGGCCAGACCTCGCGGACCCCGCGCAGCGCCGCCGCGCGCGCCGCCTCGGGCGAGGCGTCGAGGCCGACGACGTCGTGCCCGCGGCGCTGGAGCTCGAGGGAGACCCGCCCGGCCCCGCAGCCGACGTCGAGGACCCGACCGCGCGCGACGCGCAGCGCGTGGCGCTCGGCCGCCGGCCAGGCCCGCGGGCCGGCCAGGTAGACCGCCGGCCCGGCGCCCTCCTGGGTGAAGCCGTCCTCACGCTCGAGGATCTCGGGCGCCGTGGCGCCGCGCGCCCAGTCGAGCAGGGCTCGGCCGAAGACGTCATCGGGGACGGGACGGGGGATGGTCGGCCTCCTCGGGTGCGGCGCCGGTGCGGCGCCCGCACTCTAGGGCCGTCGCGCGCGCCGTGGGATCAGGCGATGAAGTACTTCGCCCGGGGGTGGTGGCAGATGATGGCGTCGGTCGTCTGCTCGGGGTGGAGCTGGAAGCCCTCCGAGACGGTGACCCCGATCCGCTCGGCCCCGAGCAGGGTGGCGACCTTGGCGTTGTCGGTGAGGTCGGGACAGGCCGGGTAGCCCCAGGAGTAGCGCCCCCCGCGATACTGCTGGCGGAAGAGTCCGGCCAGTGAGGGTCCGTCCTCGTTCGCGAAGCCCAGCTCCTCGCGCACCCGTCGGTGCCACAGTTCGGCGAGGGCCTCGGCCATCTCGACGCCCAGTCCGTGGAGCAAGAGGTACTCCGAGTAGCGGTCCTGCTCGAAGAGCTCGTGGGCGCGCGCGGAGATCCGCTCGCCCATGGTGACGAGCATGAAGCTCGCGTAGTCGCGCTCGGGGCTCTCGAGGGGCCGGAAGAAGTCGGCGATGCAGAGGTGGGGCGCCTCGCGCTGGCGCGGGAAGCGGAAACGGGTTATCTCCGCCTCGCGCTGGTCGTCGGCGAAGACGACCAGCTCGTCGCCGACGGCGGCGGCGGGGAAGTGGCCCCACACCACCTGGGGCACGAGGAGGTCCTCGGCCTTGGCGCGGTTGAGCTGGTCGCGTAGGACCGGCTCGATCCTCTCTTTGAACGCACCGTCGTCCTCGCCGTCCTCGGGCCGGTACCCCCACTGGTTGCGGAAGAGGGCCGTGCGATTCAGGTACTCCACGATCTCATCGAGGGCGATCCCCTTGGCCACGCGGCTGCCGAGGAAGGGCGGGGGGAAGAGCGGGTTGTCGCCCGCCACCTCGGGGCTGCGTCGGGGCGCTGAGGGGTCGGGGGCGGCGGCCTCGCGGAAGCGACGCTGGACGCGGCTCTGCGAGACGGTGCGCCCGAAGTCGGGGTCGTCGACCTCGCCCCGGCGAATCGCGCCGAGACGGTCGAGCACGCGCAGCCCCTCGAAGGCGTCCTTGCCGTAGAAGAGCCGACCGTCGTAGACCTGGCGCAGGTCGCGCTCGACGAAGGTCCGCGTCAGGGCGGCGCCACCGAGCAGGACCGGCACGTCGGTCAGGCGCCGGTCGTTCATGACCTCGAGGTTCTCCCTCATGATTAGGGTGGACTTCACGAGCAGGCCGCTCATGCCCAGGGCGTCGGCCCGGTGCTCCTCGACCGCGGTCAGCATCTCGTTGACGCCCACCTTGATGCCCAGGTTCACGACCTCGTAGCCGTTGTTGGTGAGGATGATGTCGACCAGGTTCTTGCCGATGTCGTGGACGTCGCCCTTGACCGTCGCCAGCACCACCGTGCCGTGCCCCCCGCGCGCGCTGCGCTCCATGCGGGGCTCGAGGTAGGCGACGGCGGCCTTCATCGTCTCGGCGCTCTGCAAGACGAAGGGCAGCTGCATCTCGCCCGAGGCGAAGAGGTCGCCTACGACGCGCATCCCGTCGAGCAGGACCTCGTTCACGAGGTCGAGCGGCGCGCGCCCCTCGGCCAGGGCCGCCTCGAGGTCGGCCTCCAAGCCCACGCGGGCGCCGTCGATGATGCGCCGCTTGAGGCGGTCCTCGAGGGGCATCGTCTCGAGGGCCGGTCCGGCGGCGCCGGCGACCGAGGCGTCGGCGAACAGTTCGACGAGGGTCGACAGGGGGTCGTAGTCGTCTCGCCGGCGGTCGTAGATCAGGTCGAGGCAGACCGCGCGGGCGCGCTCGTCGATGCGGTGCAGGGGCAGG
Source organism: Actinomycetes bacterium (assembly GCA_021802025.1). Lineage (GTDB taxonomy): Bacteria > Actinomycetota > Acidimicrobiia > Acidimicrobiales > RAAP-2 > RAAP-2. The sequence goes on along the minus strand of JAKABC010000027.1, from coordinate 4,556 downwards.
ATCTTCGAGGCGTGCACGATGGCCGCGTCGAGGCCGGCCTCGGCGGCCTCGTGGAGGAAGACGCTGTTGAGCACCTGGCGGGCGGCGGGGTTGAGGCCGAACGAGACGTTCGAGACCCCGAGGATGGTCCGGACCCCCGCCAGCTCCTCGCGGATCCGGGCGATGGCCTCGAGCGTCTCGAGCCCGTCACGGCGCGACTCGACCATCCCGGTCGACAGGGGCAGGGCCAGGGGGTCGATGAAGACGTCGTGGGGGTCGAGGCCGTAGCGCTCGACCGCGAGAGTGGTGATCGCGCGCGCCGCGCGCACCTTCCAGTCGGCGCTGCGCGCCTGGCCCTCCTCGTCGATGCAGGTGGCGACGACGGCGGCGCCGAACTCGCTGGCCAGGGTGAGGAACGCGTCGAGGCGGGTGCCCGGGCCGTCGCCGTCTTCGAGGTTGACCGAGTTGAGGACGGCCTTGCCGCCGAGGCGGGTGAGGGCGGCCCGGGCCACGGCGGCCTCGGTGGTGTCGATCATCAGGGGCACGGAGGACTGGGTGGCCAGCCGGTCGACGAGTGCCGCCATGTCGGCGACGCCGTCGGCCCCGGTGTAGTCGACGCAGACGTCGAGCAGGTGGGCCCCCTCGGCGATCTGGGCCCGTCCGATCTCCACGCAGCCGTCCCAGTCGCCGGCGAGCATCGCGTCGCGGAACTTCTTCGACCCGTTGGCGTTGGTCCGCTCACCCACCAGCAGGACCGACCGGTCCTGGTGGTACGAGACGGCCGAGTAGATCGACGCGGCCGCGGGCTCGAGGTGGGGCGTGCGCGGCGCCGGGGTCAGCGAGCCGACCGCCTCGACGACGCGGCGCAGGTGCTCGGGGGTCGTCCCGCAGCAGCCGCCGACCACGCGTACCCCGTACTCGGTGATGAAGTGACCGAGGTGCTCGGCCAGGGCCTCGGGGGAGAGGTCGTAGTGCATCCGACCGTCCACGACGCTGGGCAGCCCGGCGTTGGGCATGCAGGAGAGCTCGAGCGGTGCGGCGTCGCGCAGGGTGCGCAGGGGCTCGTACATCTCGACCGGCCCCGTCGCGCAGTTGAGGCCGATGACGTCGATGCCGAGCGGCGCCAGCGCGGTCAGTGCCGCGGTCATCTCGGTGCCGGGCAGCATGCGGCCCGTCATCTCGATGGTCACCTGGGCCTGGATCGGGACGACGCGACCGTGACGAGCCATCGCGCGTCGGCAGGCGGCGATTGCCGCCTTGCCCGAGAGGAGGTCGAACATGGTCTCGACGAGCAGGAGGTCGACGCCCCCCTCCAAGAGGCCGTAGGCCAGCTCCTCGTAGCTCGCCGAGAGGTCGTCGTAGGCGATCTGGCCCAGGGTGGGGAACTTCGTGCCCGGGCCCATCGACCCGGCCACGAACACGGGGTGACCGGCGTCGGCGTACTCGTCGGCCACGCGCCGCGCGAGCCGGGCCGAGGCCAGGGCGATCTCGGTGGTCCGATCGGCGAGGCCGTACTCGGCCAGCACCACCGAGAAGGCGCCGAAGGTGTTGGTCTCGATCGCGTCGACGCCCACCTCGAGGAACGACCGGTGGAGGCGCTCGACGGTGGCGGGCGCGCTGAGGTTGAGGATCTCGTTGCACCCCTCGAGCGACGGCCCGCCGAAGTCGTCGGCCGATAGGCCGGCGAGCTGGAGGTTGGTCCCGGTGGCCCCGTCAAAGACGACGACGCCCCGGGTTATGGCCGCGAGGTACGGGTCGTCGGCCCGGGGCCGCGGACGGGGCGTTCGCGGCGTCGACTCCATTGCGCACTCAGGATAACGGTGAGATCAAGTCAGTACGCTCTAGCGGGTGAAGATCTACACGCGGAGCGGGGACGACGGTACGACCGGTCTCTACTTCGGTGGCCGGGTGGCCAAGACCGACGCCCCGATCGAGGTCAACGGCGCGGTCGACGAGGCCCAGGCCGCCCTGGGGGCCGCGCGGGCCTGGGCCGAGCGCGGCGGCGAGGTCGACGCGCTGCTCGTGAGCGTCGAGCGCGACCTGTGGGTGCTCATGGCCGAGGTCGCCACCGCCCCGGAGAACCGCCGCAAGCTGGTCGACGGCGCGACGCGGGTCACGGCCGCGATGGTCGAGCGGCTCGAGTCCGAGATCGACCGGCTCAGCGCCGTGACCGAGATGCCCCGGGAGTTCGTCGTGCCCGGCGAGGACCACCTCTCGGCCGCCCTCGACGTCGCGCGCACGGTCGTTCGTCGGGCCGAGCGCGTCGCCGTCGCCCACCCGGTGGAGGACTCCTACGTGGGCGCCTACCTCAATCGACTGAGTGACTTCGTCTGGGCCCTGGCGCGCTTCGCCGAGGGCCCGCGCCACCGTCGCGCCCGCGACGGGGACTGACCGACCCAACCCTAAAGGAGAGCACCCATGGCCCGAACCGCCCACGTCGTCGCCCTGAAGGACGCCCTCGGGGCCGATCTCGTCGCGGTGCCCGTCGCGGTGTCGAGCGACGGGGTGAGCCTCGACGCGTCGGTGCCGGCGCGCGTCGGCGCCGTCGAGTTGCCCCGCGCGCTCGACGCACGGTGGTGTGAGTCGCGCGGGTTGAGCGCGACGCCCGGCTCCGCGGTGGTGCTGCGCGCGGCGAGCGGACCGGCCGTGGCGATCGTCTCGGTGGGCGACGCCTCGGCGGACCTGGAGGGCTACCGACTGGCCGGGGCGGCGATCGCGCGACTGGCCGGGGAGGGCTCGGTGTCGGCGCTGCTCGCCGTGACCGGTCTCGCCGACCCCGCACGCGTGGCCGGCGCCCTGGTCGAGGGTGCCGTCCTCGCCTCGTACCGCTACAAGCGGCCCGAGACCGAGGGGGCCCTCGAGGTGGTGGCCCTGTCGACCCCCCTGCCGTCGGTGCCGGTGCACGACGCGGTGGTGGCCGGGGTCGCGCGCGCCGTCGTCGTCGCCGGCGCCGCCAACTGGGCCAAGCGGCTCATCGACACGCCGGCCGGGGACCTCACGCCCAAGGAGCTGGCGCGCACCTTCGACCTGCGCCTCAGCGCGCTCGAGCGGGTGACGGTGGAGGTCTGGACCGAGTCGCGGATCCGCGAGGAGCGCCTCGGGGGGCTGCTCGGCGTCGGGCTCGGCTCGGCCCAGCCGGCGCGCCTGGTGCGCGCGACCTACACGCCCGACACGGCGGCGCGGGGACACGTGGTGCTCGTGGGCAAGGGGGTCACCTTCGACTCCGGCGGCCTCTCGCTCAAGCCGGCCGAGGCCATGATGGCGATGAAGACCGACATGACCGGCTCGGCGGTGGTGATGGCCGCCCTCGCGGCCGCGGCGCAGCTCAAACTCGACCTGTCCGTAACCGCGATCGCCCCCCTCACCGAGAACCTCCCCGGGGACCAGGCGCTCAAGCCGGGTGACGTGCTCGCGACCCGCGACGGCACGACCGTCGAGGTCCTCAACACCGACGCCGAGGGCCGCCTCATTCTCGCCGACGCCCTCGGGCTGGCGGCCGAGGCCGAACCCGACGCGATCGTCGACGTGGCCACCCTGACCGGAGCCCAGCGCATCGCCCTGGGCGACGAGATCGGGGCGCTGTTCGCGAGCGACGACGACCTCGCCGAGGAGCTCTTGGGTGCGTCGGCCGTCAGCGGCGAGGCGCTCTGGCGCCTGCCCCTGGCCACGACCTACGCCGCGGCCCTCGACTCAGAGGTCGCCGACCTCAAGAACATCGGGCGACCCGGGGTCGCGGGCACGATCGTCGCCGCGCTCTTTTTGGAGCGCTTCGCCCGGGGACGGGCGTGGGCCCACCTCGACATCGCCGGCCCGGCGAGGGCCGAGAGCGCTCGGGGCTACGTGACCAAGGGCGGGACGGCCTTTGGCGCCCGCACCCTGGTCGAGTTCTTGGAGCGGCGGGCGTCGCGCGCCGGGTCCTCGGGCCCGGTCGTGACGCGCTAGCCGATACGGCGTACCCGCTCGGCGCGGGTCGGGACCGGGCGGTCGAGCGAGGCCGAGGGGCGGTCGTGGCCGTCGGGTCGACCGACGAAGACCGTGGCGAAGAGCTCGTCGTCGGCCAGGCCGGCCCAGTGGCGCACGGCCTCGACGTTCCTGAAGGCCCCCCAGAGCCCGGCGGCGAGCCCGGCCTCCTCGATGAGCAACAGCAGGGCCATCGTCGCCATGGCGGCGTCGCCGTGCCAGTAGGGGACGGGCCAGGCGTCGCGTTCGCTGAGCCCCGCGTCGGCCTTGTCGGGCTCGGCGTAGCGCTCGAGGTACGCCGACACCCGCGACGAGACGAGCACGAGTGCGCCGGCCCGGGACCAGCCGGGGTAACGAGACGAGCGCGCGCGCCAGGTCGGGTCGGTGGCCACCGCGAGGTACTCGTCGACCCGCTCGTGTCCGACGACGCTGAGGGTGACCCCGGCGCTGTGGCCGGCCGTGGGGGCGAGCAGCGCCGTCTCACAGGCCCCCCGCAGCCACGCGGGGTCGACGGGCGAGCCGTCGAAAGAGCGGGTCATGCGCCGACGCGCGAGCAGTGAGGCCACGTCCACGACCGTGGTCTACCAGAGTGGTTGAGAATCCCGACCCGGCCGGTA
>JAKABC010000207.1 GCA_021802025.1 Actinomycetes bacterium | reverse complement strand
GGCTGACCTGCGCGCCCGGCTCGCCTCGGCCCGGCTCGGCGGGCCCGAGGAGGCCCGCCGCCGCCACCTCGAGCGCGGCAAGCTGCTGCCCCGCGAGCGCGTCGAGCGCCTGCTCGACCCGGGCACGGCGTTCTTGGAGCTGTCGCCGCTGGCCGCGACCGGTCTCTACGACGACGAGGTGCCCGGCGCCGGGATCATCACCGGGGTGGGCCGGATCGCGGGGCGCACGTGCGTCGTGGTGGCCAACGACGCCACCGTCAAGGGCGGCACGTACTACCCGATGACGGTCAAGAAGCACCTGCGGGCCCAGGAGGTCGCCATGGTCAACCGCCTGGCCTGCGTCTACCTCGTCGACTCCGGCGGCGCGTTCCTGCCCCGCCAGGACGAGGTCTTCCCCGACCGGGACCACTTCGGGCGGATCTTCTTCAACCAGGCGCGCCTGAGCGGCGCCGGCGTCGCCCAGATCGCCGGGGTGCTCGGCTCGTGCACGGCCGGGGGCGCCTACGTGCCCGCGATGAGCGACGAGGTGGTCATCGTGCGCGAGCAGGGCACGATCTTCCTCGGCGGCCCGCCGCTGGTGCGCGCGGCCACCGGCGAGGTCGTCACGGCCGAGGAGCTCGGCGGCGCCGAGCTGCACGCGACGCGCAGCGGCGTCGTCGACCACCTGGCCGACGACGACGCCGAGGCCCTGGCCACGATCCGCTCGATCGTGGCGACGCTGCCCGAGGACCCGGCGCCGGCGTGGTCGCGCGAGCCGTCCGAGCCGCCGGCCTTCGACCCCGAGGAGCTCTACGGCGTGGTGCCCGCGCGCACCCGCACCCGCTACGACGTGCGCGAGGTGATCGCGCGCCTCGTGGACCGCTCCGAGCTGCTCGAGTTCAAGCCCGACTACGGCTCGACACTCGTCACGGGCTTCGCGCGCCTGCACGGCCACCCCGTCGGGATCGTCGCCAACAACGGCGTCCTCTTCTCGGAGTCGGCGCTTAAGGGCGCCCACTTCGTCCAGCTGTGCGACCGGCGGCGTGTGCCCCTCGTGTTCCTCCAGAACATCACGGGGTTCATGGTCGGTCGCGAATACGAGGCCGAGGGGATCGCCAAGCACGGGGCGAAGATGGTCACGGCGGTGGCCTGCGCGAGCGTGCCGAAGCTGACCGTCGTCATCGGGGGCTCCTTCGGCGCCGGCAACTACTCGATGTGCGGGCGGGCCTACAGCCCGCGCTTCTTGTGGATGTGGCCCAACGCCCGCATCTCGGTGATGGGCGGCGACCAGGCCGCGAGCGTTCTTTCGACCGTGCGGCGCGACGCCCTGGAGCGGCGCGCGACCCCGTGGTCGCCCGAGGAGGAGGCGGCCTACCAAGAGACGATCCGCGCCCAGTTCGACGAGCAGGGGGAGCCCTACTACTCGACGGCCCGGCTCTGGGACGACGGGGTCATCGACCCCGCCGAGACGCGCACCGTGCTCGGGCTCGCCCTCGCGGCGTGCGCCGGCGCGCCGATCGAGCCCACCGCCTACGGCGTCTTTCGGATGTGATGTTCTCCCGCGTCGTCATAGCCAACCGCGGCGAGGTCGCCGTGCGCATCGCCGCGACGCTGCGCGCCATGGGCGTGTCGGTGGCCGCGCTCTACAGCGACGCCGACCGGGGGGCCCGCCACGTGCGCGACGCCGACGTCGCCGCGTATCTCGGTCCCTCCCCGGCCCCCGAGAGCTACCTCGACCTCAACGCCGTGCTCGACGCCGCCGAGCGCCTGGGCGCCGACGCGCTGCACCCCGGCTACGGCTTCCTCTCGGAGAACCCCGACTTCGCCGAGGCCTGCCGGGCCCGCGGGATCGCCTTCATCGGGCCGAGCGCCGAGGCCATGCGCGCCATGGCCGACAAGGTCGAGGCCAAGGCCCGGGTCAGTCGGGCCGGGGTCCCGACGCTCACGGGCCTCGCCCTCGCGGGCGACGACGAGGGGTCGCTGCGCGCGGCCGCCGAGGCGGTGGGATTCCCCCTCTTGATCAAGCCGTCGGCCGGGGGCGGGGGCAAGGGGATGCACGTCGTGGAGGACCTCGAGGGCCTCGTGCGCACGGTCCCGGTGGCCGCCCGTGAGGCGCGGGCCGCCTTCGGCGACCCGAGGCTCTTCGTCGAGCGCTTCCTCGGGCGCACCCGCCACGTCGAGGTCCAGGTGCTGGGCGACGCCTTCGGGAACCTCATCCACCTGGGCGAGCGCGAGTGCACCCTCCAGCGCCGTCACCAGAAGGTGATCGAGGAGAGCCCGTCGACGGGTCTCGCGCCGGGGCTGCGCGACGCCCTCCTCGACTCGGCGCTCGAGGCGGCCCGCGCGGTCGACTACGAGAGCCTCGGCACGGTGGAGTTCCTGGTACCGGTCGAGGGCGAGGACGAGTACTACTTCATCGAGATGAACACGCGCCTGCAGGTCGAGCACCCGGTGACCGAGTGCGTCACCGGACTCGACCTCGTCGAAGAGCAGGTCCGGGTGGCCGCCGGCGAGCCGCTGCGCCTGCGCCAGTCCGACGTGACTTTCACGGGCCACGCGATCGAGGCCCGCCTCTACGCCGAGGACCCCGGGCGGACCTTCTTGCCGACCTCGGGTCGGGTGACCCACGTCCGGTTCCCCGAGCGTCCCGGGGTGCGCGTCGACTCGTGGATCGAGCGCGGCACCGAGGTCTCGACCTACTACGACCCGCTCCTGGCCAAGGTCGTCGCCCACGGGTCCGACCGGGGCGAGGCAGAT
>JAKABC010000026.1 GCA_021802025.1 Actinomycetes bacterium | reverse complement strand
GCTCGAAGCCGACCGCCGAGCCGGCCATGTAGAGGCGCCACACCCGGGCCCGCTGTGAGCCGACCTCGGCCACCGCGTCGTCCCATCGCTGCTCGAGGTTGGACACCCAGCGTCGCAACGTGAGCCCGTAGTGCTCGCGGATGCTCTCGAGGTGACGCACCTCGAAGCCGTGGGCCTGGAACATCGAGACGAGGGTGCCGACCTCGTGGAGCTCGCCGTCGGGGAAGACGTAGCGGTCGATGAAGGCACTCGCCGTGCGCGACGGACCCCGCAGGCCGAGGGCCACCTGGATCTGGCGGCTCGCCTCGCGCAGGGGGGATGGGCGGGGGTCCTCTTCGAACGAGACCGGACGGCCGATGGCGTGGTTGAGGAACCGTCCGCCGGGGCGCAGCAGGTCGAAGACCACCTGGGTGTAGCGACCGAGGGCCCGGCGTCCCACGTGCTCGCTCATCCCGATCGAGCTGATCGCGTCGTAGGGCCCGTCGTCGACGTCGCGGTAGTCCTGGACCCGGAACTCCACGAGGTCGCTCACCCCAGCCCGGCGGGCGCGCTCGGTGGCGTAGCGGGCCTGGGGCTCGGAGAGGGTCACGCCCACGCAGCGTGCGCCGTAGGTGGCGGCCGCGTGGATGGCCATCGTGCCCCAGCCGCAGCCGACGTCGAGGAGGCGGTCGCCCGCGGAGAGGCCGAGCTTGCGCGCCACCAGGTCGACCTTGCGGGTCTGGGCCTCTTCGAGGGTGTCCTCGCTCGAGCGCCACAGGGCGCACGAGTAGGTCATCGAGGGGCCGAGCACCATCTCGTAGAAGTCGTTGGAGACGTCGTAGTGGTGGGTCACGGCCCGGCGGTCGCGGGCGCGGCTGTGCATCAGCCCCCGCGGCCGCGCCTCGATCGGCGGCGGCGGCGGCGGGACGAGACCGTCGCGGCCGACGAGCTCGACCAGGGCCCGCACGACCGCGGGACTGACGAGACGGCGCGGGTCCGGGGCGCGCAGGTAGAAGAGCGGGTCGAGGTCGCCCTCGACGTCGATGTCACCGGCCACGTAGGCCCGCGCGAGCCCGAGTTCGCCCGGTCGGGCGAGGACCCGGCGCAGGGCGTCGCGCGAGCGGATGCGCAGCGTGACGGCGTTGGCGCTCGAGGGCACGTTCGGCTCGACGACGCTGCCGTCGTAGGCCTCGACGCGCAGCGGGACCTGGTCGTCGAGGACGGTGGTGACGAGGGTGGCGACGTCCATGGCAGCTCCGGGGACCGTTCTAGCAGCGCCGCGACGGCCCGTCACCGGGGCAATACACTGCGCCCAGATCGGACGACGCGCGCCGCCCGGGGAAGGAGCGGTCATGGGCATCGCCCTCGCGGTGATCGCGGCCATCGTGGTCCTGCTCGTCATACTCGTCATCAGCAAGTCGGTGAGGATCGTCCAGCAGGGCTTCCTCGGCGTCGTGACGCGCCTGGGCGAGTTCAAGGAGATCCGCCAACCCGGGCTCACCTTCATCATCCCGATCATCGAGACGCTGCGCGCTGTCGACGTGCGCGAGATGCCGCGCACCGGCGATCGCCAACAGGTGATCACCCGCGACAACGTGGCCGTGATCGTGAACGCCACGATCTTCTCCCAGGTCGTCGACGTGCGCCTGGCGCTGTTCACCAACTCGAACTACGTCGTGAGCGTGGACAACCTCGCGCGCACCTCGCTGCGCGCGGTCTTCGGTTCGATCACCCTCGACGAGGCGTTCAGCCAGCGTGAGCGGATCGGCACGCTCCTGCAGACCCAGATGGAAGAGGCCACCGACAAGTGGGGCGTGCGGATCAACCGGGTGGAGGTCATGGAGATCACCCCGCCGGACCAGATCCTCCAGGCGATGGCCCTCCAGAAACAGGCCGACCAGGAGAAGCGCGCGAAGATCCTCGAGTCCGAGGGCGCCCAGCAGTCGGCGATCAACCTGGCCGACGGCCAGCGCCAGGCCGCGATCAAAGAGGCCGAGGGCGCCCAGCAGGCGGCGATCCTACGGGCCGAGGGCCAGCGCCAGGCCCAGATCCTCGAGGCCCAGGGTCGCGCCGAGGCGATCGAGCTGGTCTACGCGGCGATCAAGGGCCAGACGCCCGACCCCACGCTGGTCGCGATCTTGCAACTCGACACCCTCGCGCGCTTCGCCGAGAGCCCCAACACCAAGCTCGTGGTGCCGGCCGAGAGCGCCGCGCTGCTGGGAGCGGCCCAGGCCATCAAGAGCGTGCTCGACGCGGTGCCGGCGGTCGGCGCTAGCTGAGCCGCTCGACCCAGAGCGTCGTGCCGTGGGCCCGGCGCACGACGACCCTCGCGCCGTCGGGGATGGTCTCGCCCGACTCGGTCACGGCCCGCCACGACTCGCCCTTGATGGTCACCCGGCCGGGGTGGCCCTCGTCGCCGACGACCTGCTCGACGAAGCCCGTCTGGTCGGTCATCGGGCCCCGGGCCGGGAGCGACAGGTCGGGGTGGTGGCGGTGGCGCACGACGCGTAGGGCGAACGGGCGCAGGACGGCGAGCAGCACCCCCGAGACCACCAGCCAGATCGCCACCTGGACGAGGAACGGAACCCCTAGCAGGGCCAGGGCGAAGGCGGCGACGGCGCTCGCGCCCACGAAGGCGGCGACCAGCGCGTTGGTGTGCAACTCGGCCCACGCGCAGGCCACGATGATCACGGCCCAGAAGACCAGCGCCATAGCCGGGAGTATACGGGTGCGCCCTCGCCCCGGCCCGGGGTGCGCGCGGGCGCGTCGCGGGTTACGGTGGGACCGTGACCGTCGATGCAACGCCGCATCGAGGACTGCTCGCACCGACCACCCTCGGGGTCGACGACGCGGTCCCCGAGAACGATCCCCGCCGACTCGCGGTTCGCCGCTTCCTCAGCGCGCATCCGTCGCCGAGCGGGGCCGAGCTGGCCGAGGCCGGCCTCGTGGCGCCCCACTGGCCGGCGCCGTGGGGGCTGGGGGCCGACCCCGAGCACCAGCTGGTGATCGACGACGAGCTGCGTCGCGCCGGCGTGTCGAGGCCGGTGAACCCGATCGGAATCGGCTGGGCCGGACCGACGATCCTCGCCGCGGGCACCGAGGCGCAGCAGGCCCGGTGGCTGCCGGGGATCCTGTCGGGCGAGGAGTTCTGGTGCCAGCTCTTCAGCGAGCCCGACGCCGGCAGTGACCTGGTGTCGCTCGCCACCCGCGCCCGGCGCGAGGGCGACCACTGGGTCGTCTCGGGTCAGAAGACCTGGACCAGCTACGCCCACCTGGCCAAGTGGGGGATCCTGCTCGCGCGCACCGGCCAACCCGGGCCGCGGGGTATCACCTACTTCGTCTGCCCGATGGACGCCCCCGGGGTCAGCGTGCGACCCCTCGTCGACATGACCGGCGACCACGCGTTCAACGAGGTCTTCCTCGACGAGGTCGTGCTCGCCGACGACCTGCGCCTGGGCGAGGTCGACGACGGCTGGCGCCTGGCCAAGGTCACCCTGGCGAATGAGCGTGTGGCCCTCTCGGGCGAGGGCGTCCTGTGGGGGCGGGGCCCCACGGCGCGCGACCTGGTCGACCTCGTCGTACGCGAGGGCATCGCGCTCGAGCCGGGCGAGCGCGAGGCGCTCGTGCGCGCCGTGACCCACGGCGAGGTGCTGCGGCTCCTGCGCGGTCGGATCACCCACGCCGCACTGTCGGGCGGCTCGAGTGGCGCGACGGCGAGCGTGCGCAAGGCGCTGGCCGACGATCACGGGCAAGAAGTGATGGGACTCGCCGTGCGCCTGGCCCACGCGGCCGGGATGCTCGCCGACCGGGGCCCCGGCGGCGTGGGGGGCGAGGAGGGCGTCTCGTGGGCGTGGGGCTTCCTCTACGCCCAGGCCCTCACCATCGGCGGGGGCACCTCGGTCGTCCAGCGCAACATCATCGCCGAGCGGGTGCTCGGTCTGCCCCGCGAACCGGCCTAGACCCGGGGGCACCCCGCGACGACGGGTCGCGGACCGGCGTGGGTGTTGCCGTAGCGGTGGGCGGTGATCGACACGCTCTGCTCGTCCAGCCAGCGCGCGAGCTCGACGGCCCCCGCCTGGGCGAGCGCCCGTGGGTCGAGCGACGCCCCGCGTTCGAGGAGCCGGGGGGCGGGCGCGGGCTCGTCGCTCAGCCAGCGGACCCGGTCGCCTTCGCCGAGGCGCTCAGCGAGCTCCTCGGGGGTCTCGAGGGTCACGTCGAGCAGCCCGCGCACCACGTCGGCGGCGCTGAACTCGAGGCTGACGCCCACGAGGTCCGCCAGCTCGCGGGCGTAGCGGATCTGGGTCGGAGCCGTCGCGTCGCTCACGCGCACGACGACCGGTCGTGACGGGACGACGTAGCGCACGAGGTTGAGCTCGCTGGCCAGCCCGGCGCGGTCGAGGGCGCGTGACCCGGTCTCGTCCCACCACCGTCGCGCCTCGGCGAGCGCCGCGTCGAGGTCGCGGACCGGCGGCCAGCGTCGCAGCGCCTCGACGTAGTGGTCCCCACCGGCCTTGGCGGTGGGACCGACCCGCGAGCGCTTCCACCCGCCGAAGGGCTGGCGGGCGACGACGGCCCCGGTGGTCGTGCGGTTCACGTAGAGGTTGCCGGCCCGCACCCGGTCGACCCAGGTCTCGATCTCGGCGACGTCGAGGGTGTGCAGGCCCGCGGTGAGGCCGTAGGGGGTGGCGTTCTGCCACTCGATGGCCTGGTCCAGGCCGTCGGCCACCATCACCCCGAGCACGGGACCGAACCACTCGTTGAGGTGTCCCCACGAGCCGGGCCGAACCCCGAGCTTGACCCCGGGGCGCCAGAGGTAGCCGGTCCGGTCGAGGCGCGCCGGCTCCACCAGCCAGCGCTCGCCCACCTCCAGGGTGGTGAGGGCGCGGGTGAGCGACGCCTCGGGCGGGCGGATGAGGGGGCCGACCTGGGTGGCGAAGCTCGACGCCGGGCCGACGGCGAGGCTGGTCACGGCGTCGGCCAGCTGAGCGAGGAAACGGGGGTCTTCGGCGAGGGCCCGCTCGACGATGACCAGGCTCGCGGCCGAGCACTTCTGGCCACCGTTGCCGAAGGCGGCCTGGACGAGGTCGCGTACCGCGAGGTCGACGTCGGCGCTCGCCGTGACGAGTAGCGCGTTCTTGCCGCTCGTCTCGCCCAGGAGGTGGAGCGCCGGCTTCCAGCCGGTAAAGAGGCGAGCCGTGTCGTACGAGCCGGTCAAGACGACGGCGCTCACCCCGACGTGGGTCACGAGGTGGCGACCCACGTCGTCGTCGCGCGTGGGCACCATCTGCACCACGTCGCGGGGTACTCCGGCCGCCCACAGCTGGCGCACGAGGGCCTCGGCGACGGCCACGGTCTCGGGTGCCGGCTTCACGACGACGGCGTTGCCGGCCGCCAGCGCCGCCAGGATCCCGCCGGCCGGGATCGAGTAGGGGAAGTTCCACGGCGGCACGACGAGCACCACCCCGAGCGGTTCGGACGACGCGCCCTCGAGCGCGTGGGCCGCGTAGTGGCGCGCGAAGTCGACGGCCTCGCTCACCTCGGGGTCCGACTCGGCGACGGTCTTGCCGGCGTCGCGGGCCATGACCGCGATCGTCTCGGCGCGCCGCTCGGCCATGGTCGCGGCGGCGCGCACGAGCAGGGCGCGGCGCTCGTCGAGCGCTGTGGCGTGCCAGCGGGCGAAGCCCGAGCTCGCGAACTCGAGGGCCCGGTCGACCTCGGCCCGGGTGGCCACCCGGTACCGGTACCACGGGCGTCCCTCGTCGTTGGGGTCGCGGCCGATCTCGTAGTCGGGCTCGCCGGCGAGGTCGAGGTGGTCGAGCGTGTCGATCACCAGGTCGTCGACTCGACGCAGTCTCGCGAACGCGGCGTCGAGGGCCCCGACGTGCGCCGGGTCCGTCGGGTCGCCGTCGGGCTCGTTGACAAAGCGCGTGTCGTGGGGGGTGCGGGCGTGACGGCGCCGCGTGGTCGAGACCGACGCGCGGGCCTCGAGCGCCTCGAGGAAGCGGCGGCGCTGCTCGTCGAGCACGACGGGGTCCTCGGCAATCGAGAGCGCGGCGCGCAGGTAGTTCTCCGGCGCGGTGTTCTCGTCCAGCCGGCGTACCAGATAGGCGACGGCGGCCGGGAAGTCGTCGCGTCGGGTCACCGGCGCGTAGAGCAGCACCGGTTGGCCCGCCCCGACGAGCGCCTCGGCCTCGGCGTCCGCCATCCCCTCGAGCATCTCCACGTCGAGTTGGTCGCTCACGTCGCGCTCGGCGGCCAGCTCCAGCGCCCAGGCGACGTGAAAGAGGTTGTGGCTGGCGACTCCGACGCGCAAGTGGTCGCGGACCTCGGGAACCAGGACGTTGTCGAGGAGGCGCAGGTAGCTCGCGTCGACCTCGGCCTTGGAGCCGTAGGGCGCGCCGACCCAGCCGTGCAGTTCGGCCTCGACGGTCTCCATCGCGAGGTTCGCCCCCTTGACCAGGCGCACCTTGACCGCGGGTCCCCCGACGGCGCGTCGGGCCTTCGCCCACGCGGCGAGCTCGGCCAGGGCCCCGTGGGAGTCGGGGAGGTAGGCCTGGAGCACGATGCCGGCCGAGAGGGGGAGGAACTCCTCCTCACTGAGAACGCTCATGAACGCGTCGAGGGTGAGGCGCAGGTCGCGGTACTCCTCCATGTCGAGGTTGACGAAGACGCCGTGGGTGCGCGCGGCGCGATAGAGGCGCCGCAGGCGCGCCGCGACCCGCTCGAGTGAGCCGGCGTGGTCGAGGGTGACGAGTTGGCTCGCCACCGAGGAGAGCTTCACCGAGACGTAGTCGACGTCGTCGCGCTCTATCATCGCGAGGACCCGCTCGAGGCGCTCCTCGGCCTCCCGCTCGCCCAGGACGGCCTCGCCCAGCACGTTCACGTTGAGTCCTAGTCCGCGCGCCCGGTGGTCGGCGAAGCGCCGGGCGAGGCCGGCGGGGTCGTCGTCGAGGATCAACGACGCGGTGAGGGACCTCACCCGCCGCTCGACCTGACCGACGACCAGTCCGGGTGCGACGCGCGAGGTCGCCGCGGCGAGCCGCAGCCCGGCGCGGTCGAGGGAGGAGAACCCCTTCGGACTGACCCCGGCGACGGCACGGCGCAGGGCGCGCGCCGCCCGCTCGGGCTCGCGAAAGCGCATCACCTCGTCGGTGAGCCCGAGGACAACGCCCACCGCGGCGGGGTCGGCGAGGAGTCGGCGCAGTCGCGCGCGCGTGGCCCCGTCGTGGCGTTCGTCGCGCGCGCTCGACTCGATGAGGGCGACGGCGCGCTGGAGCGCGCGTCGGGTGACCGGGTCGACGGGGGGATCGGTGAGGCTCACGGCCCCGCCACCATAGGTCGGCCGGCTAGGGCTCCGGGGCCGAGGGTGTCGGCCCACCCCAGAGCTCGCGCACCAGCACGTGGACGGTGGCGGCCAGCGGGACCGCCAGCAGCACCGCCACGAAACCCCCGAAGGCCCCGCCGACCCACGACCCGATCTCGGCGGCGATGAGGACGGCGAGGAAGATCCACAAGGGGTTGATCCGCACCGTCCGGCTCATGACGACCGGGTTCAGGAGGTGGTTCTCGACGTTGGTGTAGACGACGAAGACGACGAGGGTGATGATCCCGGCGGCGAGCGAGTGGACGAACGCGAACAGGATCGTCGGGATGCCGGCGAGCGCCCCGCCGATCTGGGGGATGAAGTCCACCAGGGCCACCCACAGCGCCCAGAGGAACGCGAAGGGCACCGACACGCTGACCAGGGTGATGAAGATGACGGCACCGGCGATGACCGAGGTGACCAGGTTGCCGAGCATGTACCCGGTGGTGGCCCGGGCGACACGGCTGGCCACGCGCACCACCCGCTCGGCGTGCTCGTCGGCCAGGTTGTCCAAGATGAAGCGTCGGATCTTGGGCCCCTCGAGGAGCAGCAAGACGACGAAAGCGAACATGGTGACGAGCGCGAGGAGGATCGTCACCGCGCCTCGTCCGAGCGCCAGTGCGGGCTTGGAGAGGTCCTGGGCGAAGGTGACGAGTTTGGAGGAGTTGCGGCTGAGCCAGCTGCGCACGTGGTAGTGCGCCAGCAGGTGGCCGATCCAACCCTGGCCCTTCTCGGCCTTCGTGACGTACGCGGGCAGGGCGTTCGCCAGGTGCGTCGTCGAGTTCACGAGCGGGTAGCCGAAGGCGACGGCGAGGCCGATGAAGACGAGGACCGCGACCACGGTGACGACGGCGACCGAGACGCCGCGTCGGCGCAGTCGCGTGTGCTCGAGTCGGGTGACGAAGGGGTTGAGCAGCATCGCCACGAAGCCACCCACGAGCATCAAGAGCACGACGTCGCGCAGTCGATAGAGCACGAGCCCGGCGAGGTAGACGCCGGCCACGACGCCGACGGTGGTGAGGATGGTGGCGAGGGGCACCTCGGAGCGTCGCGCCCGGGCGAAGAGCCGTCCCCGTCGTGTCCCGACCGCTGTTGCCTCTTCGCGGGCGTCGTCCACGGCGTCTCCTGGTCCCTCCTCACGCTACCGGCCGGGCCGGTGGCCTACGGGGTTCTAGGATGCGCCCCGTGTTGGTGGACGGCGCGATCGGATTCGACGCGCGCGCCGTCGCCGAGAACGCGGCCGCGCTCGAGGCCGAAGGATTCGACGGACTCTGGAGCGCCGAGACGGGCCACGACCCCCTGCTCACGTTGGCCCTCGCCGCGCCGGCGACGACCCGGGTGGCGCTGGGCACGGCGATCGTGGTCGCCTTCGGTCGTAGCCCGCTGACCACCGCGACGATGGCCAACGACCTCCAGCTTCTCTCGGGCGGCCGGCTGCTCCTCGGGTTGGGGTCCCAGATCAAGCCCCACATCGAGAAGCGCTACTCGATGCCCTGGTCCCACCCGGCGGCCCGGATGCGCGAGTACGTGCTGGCGATGCGGGCCATCTGGTCCTCCTGGCACGAGGGGACTCGCCTCTTCTTTCGTGGCGAGTTCTACCGGCACACCCTGATGACCCCGTTCTTCAACCCGGGCCCGAACCCCTACGGCCCGCCCAAGGTCTTCGTCGCGGCCGTCGGTGAGCGCATGACCGAGGTCGCCGGCGAGGTGGCTGACGGCCTCTTGGTGCACCCCCTCACCACCGAGCGCTACCTGCGCGAGGTGACCCTTCCGGCGCTCGAGCGCGGCCTCGCGGCCTCGGGGCGGGGGCGCGACGCGGTCCAGGTCGCGCTCTCGGGGATGGTCGTGGCGGGTGAGGACGAGGACGCGCGGCGCCGTCACGCGACTGAGACCCGCCGCCAGATCGCCTTCTACGCCTCGACCCCGGCGTACCGCGGCGTGCTCGACCTCCACGGGTGGGCCGACCTTCAGCCCCGCCTCAACGCGATGAGCCGCGAGGGCCGGTGGGAGGAGATGGGCGAGCTCATCGACGACGAGGTGCTCGACGCCGTCAGTGTCGTGGGCCCCATCGAGACCCTGGGGCGGGCGGTGCACGAGCGCTTCGCCGGGGTGGTCGACCGGTTCTCGGTCTACCCCGCGGCCCACCTCGGTACCGAGCAGGTCAACGCGATCCGCACCCAGATCCAGCGGGGTTAGCCGCGCGGCACACCGTTCGTGCGTAGGGCTCCGTAGCGACGTCGGTACAAGACGTAGCAGCCCGCCCCGACGGCCGTGGGGAGCCAGTACGAGCCGATGCGAAAGGCCAGCGTCGCCACGACCGCGTTGGCGCTGGGCACGTCGGCGAGGATCAGCAGGCCGCTCAGACTGGCCTCGACGATGCCCAGCCCGCCGGGGGTGAGGGGTAGCAGGGCCAACACCGCCGTCGCGGAGTAGGCGAGGAGCACCAGGGCCGGGTGGGGGTGGGTCCCGGCGGCCTCGAGCATCGCGATCAGGCTGAAGAAGTCCAGGCCGATCCGCCCGGCGACGAGCAGCACGGCCTTCCACCAGTTGCGCCCCAGGTCCTCGCGCACGGCGTCACGCTCGGCGATCAGCCGCTCACCCATGGGCTGGTCCGGTTGGGTGCGTCGCACGCGCGAGGGTAGGTGGTCGATGACCCACTGCAGGGCGCGTCCCACGACGAGCAGCAACCGGTCGGTGCTGAGGGCGGTGACCCCGAAGGCCACGAGCAGGACGAAGCCGACGGCCCCCAGCTCACCGGCGTGCACGAGGCCCGGACTGACGGCCGTGCCGCCCAGGATGACCGGCAGTGCGAACACCGGCAGCGCGAACAGGGCGCTCACCCCGATGATCGACGAGACGGCCAGACCGCTCGCGGCCTGCACGGTGTCGATGCCGGTGCCCGCGAGCATGCGGTACTGGACACTCGCGCCTACGGCGTCCCCGCCGGGCAGGGTGTTGGTGACGGCGTTGCCAGCCATGCCGGCGGTGACCACCGCGAACCAGCTCGGGGTGCGCAGCACCAGTCGCAACAGGGCCATCGCGCACACGAAGCTGGCGAACTCACCGGCGAGCCCGGCGACCAGCCACCCGACCTGGAGGTGCAACAGGCGCGGCCACGAGCTGAGCACCTTGACCAGGGCCGGCATCAGCACGTACAGGGCAATCCCGGCGACCACGACGGCGACCACCCGGCCGACCGACGACCGCCTCGCGGACGGGGGAATCACGGGGTCGTTCGCTATCGGCTCAATATAGGTCAGCCCTGATTGCGGGGGGCGCGGTGGGCTCGGGGACGGCGCGGTAGGTTCACCGACGTGGGCCTCTACGCGGACCGGGTCCTGCCCCGGGTGATCGACCGCGTCTGCGCGTCGGGGATCGTGGACCCCTGGCGCGAGCGCGTCTGCGCCGGGCTGGCGGGCTCGGTCGTCGAGATCGGCTTCGGGTCGGGCACGAACGTACCGTTCTACCCGGCCGGTGTCGAGGTCGTCTACGCCGTGGAGCCCTCGGCGCGGGCGTGGGCGCTCGCCGCGCCTCGACTCGCGCGCAGCGCGACGCGCGTGGTGGAGACCGGCGGCGACGCCGAGTCGTTGCCGCTAGCCGACGACGCCTGCGACGCCGCGCTGATGGCCTTCGTGCTGTGCACCGTGCCCGACCCGGCGCGGGCCCTCGCCGAAGTGCGCCGGGTGGTGCGCCCCGGGGGCAGGTTGCACTTCCTCGAACACGGCGCGGCCGAGCGCGCGGGCGTCCTCGTCCTCCAGCACCTCCTCGATCCGCTCGAGGTGCGCCTGGCGGGGGGCTGCCACCTGACCCGTCGACCCCTCGAGCTCGTGCGCCGGGCCGGGCTCGAGGTCGAGTGGCACGAGTCGGGCCGAGCCCGGGGCCCCGCGCCCTGGAGCCAGTTCACCGTCGGCGTGGCGCGGGTCCCCTAGGACCCTAGGAGATGGATTAGTCGCTGTGGGATTACTCACCCAAAGCGACGAAGGAGACCAACGCGCTCTAGCGCTCTAAGGCGGCTTCCAATCGTCCTCGAGATCAAATCAGTCCAACAAAAATCGCGCCCACTTCTCGATCTCGATTGTTCAACAGTCTCCTAGGGGCGATCGAGCCAGACCGTCTGCGTCTCGGCTCGCGTGACGAAGCCGATCTTGCGGTACGCCGCGTTGCTCGGTGCGTAGTCGGCGTCCGCGTAGAGCACCACCCGCCGACCGCGACCGAGTTCGCGCGCCGCGAGCGCGGCCGTGACCGCTGCGCCGTAGCCCCGTCCGCGGGCGCCGGGGACGGTGTAGACGGGTCCGATGCGGGCCACGGGGGTCGCTCCGCCGTCGACGCCGGCCACGGCGGCCAGCGCGACCGGTCGACCCTCGACCTCCCAGAGCACGACGTCGCCCTCTTCGACGCGCCGGGCGAACTGCGCGCGCCTCTGCGCGGGCTCGTCGACGACCGCGGGGGCGACCTCGTGGTGGAAGGCTCGGACCCACTCGGTGACGAGGTCGAGCTCGGACGCAACCGCGGGCCGGGCCGATCCGGGCACCGAGTGTGCGACGAGGGCGGTCACCTCGTAGACGAGACTCCGCCGTCCGAGACGAGTGATACGTGGCCCCACCGGCGAGCCGGGCCCGAGGTACGCCGCGCGAAAGGCCTCGTTCGCCTCGGGCGTCCCCTCCACCCAGGGCACCTCGGAGTCGCGGGCGGCCACGCCCGCGCCCAGGGCTGTCGCGGCGTCGGTGTCCATCGGGCCGAGGACGAGGCCGTAGGGTGCGGTGCGCATGGCGACGCCCACGACCTCGCCGTGCTCGCGCGCCAGCCACCACCAGTGCGCGTCGTAGCGTCGTTGCCCTGTGGCGACGGCGGCGGCCACGCTCGAGATCACGTTGGTCAGCAGAGGTTCGCCGCGACGGTGCTCTCGCGTGCGCTCGAGGAAGTCGTCGGCCCCCTCGACGAGTTCCACGTGCACGGGATCACGCTAGGTCCGCCAGGGGCGGGGGCTCCCTCTAGCGTGAGCCCGATGGAGAGCGACCGGGGGCCGGGCCGGGGGGCACCGACCCTCGAGAGCATCGCCGACCCGGTCATCGTGGTGCTCTTCGCGGTGGCCCTCTCGGCGGGGTTCGCGACGTTCGGCTCGGTGACGGCCCTCGACGACGTGGCCCGCCACTTCGGCCACGTGGTCTCGGGTCACTCCATCCAAGACGTCGTCGGGCTCTCGGGGTCGGTGCTGGGGCTCGGGCTGTCGAGCCTGCGGGCCGCGTCCCTGCTGGCCCTGCCCCTCGCGTCGCTGGCCGACCGACGCGGGCGCACGCCGGTCTTGCGTCGCACCCTCATCGCGGGACTGCTCGTGACGGCGCTCGCCGCCCTCAGCCCGGCCTACTGGTTCTTCGTCGCGTGCTTCGCCGTCGCCCGCCCGCTCCTCGGGGCGGCCACGACGCTCGTCCAGGTCGTGACGGTCGAGCTCTCGTCGCGGGCGCACCGCATGCGCCTGCTCGCGGTGATGACGGCGGGCACGGCGATCGGCTCAGGTCTCTCGGCCCTAGTGCACGGGGTTATCCGCGGGCCCGACTCCTTCCGGTGGCTCTTCGCCCTCGCCCTGGTGCCCCTGGCCCTCGTCGTGCCGTGGACCGGGCGACTACCCGAGCCCCGCGTCCGTACCGAGGAGCAGCCCATGGCCCACCTCGGCGAGGTCGCTCACGAGGCCGCGGGCTCACTCGTGAGGGTCGCGGTCGTCGCCTTTGTCATCGGCGTCGCCACCGGGCCGGCGGGGGGTTTCACCTTCGTCTACGGCGAGGGGGTGTTGCGGATGCTCCCGCGCTCGGTGTCGCTGCTCGTGGTGGTGAGTGGGGTCGCCGGCTTCGTCGGTCTCGTGGTCGGCGCGCGCCTGTCGGCCACGCTCGGTCGGCGCGTGGCGGTGGCCGTCGGGACCCTCGTCACGGCCGCCGCCGCCGTCTACGCCTACAGCGGCGGGCGGCTCGCCTTCGTCGTGGGTTACGTCGTGGGCGTCGGCGCCGGTGGCGTGCTCGCCCCGTCGATGGCGGCGCTCGCGACCGAGGTCTTCGCCCACCGGTACCGGGCCACCGCGGCGGGCTGGATCGCCGTCGCCGGGGTCGCCGGCGCGGTCGCGGGCTTCGCCCTGTTCGGCTACGTGTCCGACGTGGTGCCCGCCGGGGCCGCGACGGGGCTGCGGGTCCCGGCGCTCGTGACGTTCCTGCCCCTCCTCCCCGCCCTGGGGGTCCTGCGCGGACTGCCCGAGGGCCGCGACCTCGAGCTGACCTAGGGGTAGCGTGCCGCTGTGAGCCCCACGCCCTTCGCGCCCACGACCTTCTGGTGGGGGACGGCGACCGCCGCCTACCAGATCGAGGGCGGCAACGAGAACACCGACTGGTGGCGCTTCGAGACCCGCGAGGGTTCCTTCTGCGCCGCGCCGTGCGGGCCGGCCTGTGACTCGTGGAACCGCTGGGAGGAGGATCTCGACCTGGTGGCGGGTATGGGCCTGGACGCCTACCGCTTCTCGGTCGAGTGGTCCCGCGTCGAGCCCGAACGGGGTCACCTCGAGCGCTCGGCCCTCGAGCGCTACCGGCGCATGGTCGAGGGCTGCCGGGACCGGGGGATCGCGCCCGTGGTGACGCTCCACCACTTCACCCTGCCCCTGTGGGTCGCCGACGCCGGGGGGTTCGAGGCGCCGGGGATCGTCGGGTGGCTCGGGGAGTACGCCGCGCTCGTCGCCGAAGCGCTCGGCGACGAGCTGGCCATGGCCTGCACCCTCAACGAGCCCAACATCGTGGCGGCGATGGGCTACCTCGCCGGTCTCTTCCCCCCGGGGGTGAGCGACCAGGGACGCTTCGTCGCGGTCAACGAGGCCCTGCGCCGGTGTCACGAGGCGATGCGCGACGCCCTGCGCGCCGGTCCGGGCGACTTCCCCGTGGGCCTGACTCTCTCGATGGCCGAGTACGAGGCCCTCGAGGGGGGCGAGGCGACCCTCGAGGCGTACCGCGGCGAGATGGAGGATCGGTACCTCGCCACCCGCGCCGGGGACGACTTCCTCGGGGTGCAGTGCTACACCAAGCACCTCGTCGACGCGAACGGCCTGGTCTGGGGCGGGGAGGGTGAGCTGACCTCCATGGGCTACCCCTTCTGGCCCCAGAGTGTGGGCTACACGCTGCGCCGGGCCGCGCGCGCGGGGGTGCCCCTGGTGGTGACCGAGAACGGCATCGGCACCGACGACGACGCCCAGCGCGTGCGCTACCTCGAGGGGGCCCTGGCGAGCCTGGCGGCGGCTCGCGTCGAGGGGCTCGACGTGCGCGGCTACTTCCAGTGGTCGTTGCTCGACAACTTCGAGTGGGTCCTCGGCTACGGCCCGCGCTTCGGACTGGTCGAGGTGGATCGGACCACCTTCGCGCGCCGGCCCAAGCCCTCGGCGGCGTGGTACGCCGAGCGCGTCGCCGCCTGGCCCCGGGGGCCCGGGGCGGGACTCAGCGGGTGAGCACCGAGGCCGGCGCGGGGGCGAGGTGGCTCGGCTCCACGCGCGCGTGGCCCCGCCCGCCGCTGAGCGTGCGCAGCTCGAGGCCGTAGCGGGCGAGCCCGCCCTCGGGCACC
>JAKABC010000206.1:2067-2788 GCA_021802025.1 Actinomycetes bacterium | reverse complement strand
TGGCCGAGGCGCACCCGGGGTCGCAGGTGGAAGCGCTCGGCCACCGCGAGCAGGTAGCGCTGGATCTCGGGCTGGTAGCTGTAGGTGTTGGACCAGTCGGGGTTGGGGGCGAAAGAGAGCGAGTAGAGGTTCGAGCCCACGTCGCAGCGACAGCCCGGGTAGGTGTTGTCGCGCCACGTGCCGCCGATCTCCCCGGCCCGCTCCAGCACGACGCAGTCCGAGACGCCGGCGCGGCGCAGCGCGACCGCCGCGGCCAGCCCCCCGAAGCCCGCTCCGATCACGACCACGTCGTGCGCCACGGGTCGACGCTAGTCCCGGGGGTCGGGGCTAGCGTTTCGCCGTGCGCGCGCGCCTCGTCCTTCGCCGGCGCCTGGGCGCGCTGGTGCGCCAGACCCGTCGCTACCTCGACGAGGTCGCCACGGTCGGCCCCGACGACCCCTACGCGTCGGCCTTCGACTCATTTGGGCGCGGGGCCGCGCTGCTCGCACCCCAGGGTGTCATCTACAACGAGCGCTACCTCGCCATCGGCGAGGACACGCTCATCGGTCCCTACGTGACTCTCGCCGCGGGGATCGGCCCCGGCCAGGAGATGCTCAAGCGCCCCACGGTCGCGATCGGGCGCCACTGCGTGATCGGTCGGGGCTCGCACATCGTGGGCCACTGGTCGATCGAGATCGGTGACGACATCCAGACCGGTCCCTACGTCTACATCACCGACCAG
>JAKABC010000206.1:0-2057 GCA_021802025.1 Actinomycetes bacterium | reverse complement strand
GCTGGCAGCGTCCGAGGGAGGCGGCCGTCTCCATCGGCTCGGGCAGCTGGATCGGCGCCCACGCGGTGATCCTGCCGGGCACTACCCTCGGACGCAACACGGTGGTGGCCGCCGGGGCCGTCGTGCGCGGGACGTTCCCGGACCGGGTGGTGCTCGGCGGGGTGCCGGCGCGGGTGCTGCGTCGCTACGTCGAGGGCGAGGGCTGGCCGAGCGAGCGCGCGTGAGACTCGGGGTCGACCTCGCCCCGTTGCGCGCGTCGGCGGCGTTCCGCCGTCTCTACCTCGCCGGCTTCGTCTCGATGCTCGGGGACCAGGCGACCTACGTCACGGCCCCCTTCCAGCTGCGCGAGCTCACCCACTCGACTCTGGCGGTGGGCGCACTCGGGCTGGTGGAGCTCGCGCCCCTGGTCGTCTTCGGGCTGTGGGGCGGCGCGCTGGCCGACCGCGTGGACCGGCGCCGCCTGGTCGTGGCGTGCGAGGTGGTGGTGGGGCTCGCCACCGTCGCGCTCCTCCTCAACGCGCTCGCCGCCCGGCCCACGGTCGTCGTGCTGTACGTCTTCGCCGGGCTCGTGGCCGCGGCCCAGAGCCTCCAGTCGCCGAGTCTCGCCGCGTTGGACCAGGTGCTCGTCGCCCACGACCTCCAGCGCTCGGCGGCCACCCTCGCGACGCTCTCGGGCACCGTCGCCTCGATCCTCGGCCCGGCCCTCGGGGGGCTCGCGGCCGTGGTCTTCGGACCGCGGGCGGTCTACGGCGCCAACCTCGTCACCGTCGCGGCGACGCTCGCGCTGCTGGCCTCGGTGCGCCTGGCCCCGGCGCTGCGCCGCGGCACGGGCGGGAACGACGGCGACCTCATCGCGCTGCGCGACGCGGCGCGCTACGCCCGCACGCGCCCCGACGTGACCGGCACCTACCTCGTGGACCTCCTGGCCATGGTGCTGGCCTACCCGGTCACCATGGTGCCCTTCGTCGCGGCGCGCTTCGACGACCGTTACGCCCTGGCCCTGCTCTACGTCGGGCTGCCGCTGGGGGCCCTGCTCGCGACGGTCACCTCACGCTGGACCCACCGGGTCCGCCACTACGGGCGGGCCGTCGTGGCGAGTGCGGCGCTGTGGGGGCTCGGCGTCGCCCTCTTCGGCGTCGCCGACTCACTCCCGTTAGCGCTCGCCGGCCTCGTCGTGGGCGGGGCCGGCGACGCGGTGTCGGGGATCTTCCGCCAGACGCTGTGGAACGAGTCGATCGCCCCCGAGGTGCGCGGGCGCATGGCGGGCCTCGAGATGCTCTCGTACTCCCTCGGGCCCACGGCCGGTCAGTTCCGGGCCGGGGCGATGGCGGCGTGGGTGGGTCTGCGCGCCTCGCTGGCGGTGGGCGGGGTCGCGTGCAGCGCCTCGGTGGTCGCGGTCGGCGGGGCGCTGCCCGCGCTGTGGCGCTTCGACGCGCGCACCGACCCCCACGTCGCGCGCGTGCGCGCGCTGCGCGCGCGGGAGGGGCCCGAGCCGGTCCTCTAACGTACGGGGATGCCGCGCCCCACCTTCTTGGTGACCGTGAGCGGCCCGGACCGCGTCGGCGTCGGCGCGGAGCTCTTCGCCGCCCTCGGCGCGCTCGAGGGTGACGCCGTCGCCGTGATGGACGTGGCCCAGATCACCATCCGCGGCACGCTGGTGCTCTGCGCCGAGGTGGCCGGCGAGGGGCTCGGACCCGCGGCGATCGCCGCGGCCCTGGCCACGCGCGACGTGGCCGGGCGCGGGATCGAGGTGCGCGTCGAGGCCGTGACCCCGAGCGACGAGGTGATGGGCCGCCGGCTCCTCGTCACCCTGCTCGCCCCGTCGATCCGCGCCGACCAGCTCCACCGGGTCTTCGCGGCCATCGCCGCGTGCGGGTCGACGTGTGAGCGGATCGTCCACCTCGCGCGCTACCCGGTGGAGTGCTACGAGCTCGTCGTCGCCGGTCCCGACCTCGCGCGCCTGCGCGCCGCGATGGCCGAGTCGGCCGGCGCCGTCGGCCTGGACGTGGCGACCCAGCGGGCCGGGCTGCACCGGCGGGCCAAGCACCTCGTGGTGA
>JAKABC010000205.1 GCA_021802025.1 Actinomycetes bacterium | reverse complement strand
AGAGGGCCTCGTCGGCGAGGAGTGCTCCATTCACGCGATCTGTGACGGGGAGCGCTTCGCGACCCTCGTCGTCGCCCAGGACTACAAGCGCCTCAGCGAGGGCGACCGCGGGCCCAACACCGGGGGCATGGGCGCCTACGCCCCGGTCGGGCGCCTCGACGCGGGAACGCTCGGCGCGATCGAAGAATCCGTCCTCGCCCCGACGATCGCCGAGCTGCGTCGGCGCGGGGTCGACTACCGCGGCGTGCTCTACGCCGGGATGATGCTCACGAGCGAGGGGCCCCGGCTCATCGAGTACAACGTGCGCTTCGGCGACCCCGAGGCCGAGGTCCTCGCCCCGCTATACCGCGAGGGCCTGGCTGACCTGCTGGGCTCGGCCGCCGAGGGCCGGCTCGGGCCGGTGCCGACGCCCGCGGGAGCCGCCGTCACCGTCGTTCTGGCCGCGGCCGGCTACCCCGAGGCCCCGCGCGCCGGCGCGCTCATCGAGGGCCTCGGCCCCGACGGCCAGCTGGGCGAGCCCCTCGAGGGAGTGGTGGTCTTTCACGCGGGCACCGCGCTCGACGGTGGCCGCTTCGTCACCGCGGGCGGACGGGTGCTCGCGGTCACCGGCACGGGTCCCGACCTCGCCACGGCGCGCGCGCGCGCCTACGAGGGGGCGAGCCGGATCGACTTTCCGGGATGCCAGCGGCGACTCGACGTGGCGCGGGGGATCGCGTGATCGGCCGCTACGCCCCGGCCGACGTCGCGGCGCTCTTCAGCGACGAGGCGCGCTTCGCCGCGATGCTCGAGGTCGAGCTGCTGGCCGCCGAGGCGATGGCCGAGCTCGGGGTCGCCCCCCGCGAGGCCGTCGCGGCGCTGCGCGAGCGCGCCCCGCGCGTCGACGCGGACTTCGTCGCGGCCGTCGCGGAGCGCGAGGCGGTGACCAACCACGACACCGCCGCCTTCGTCGACGTCGTCCAAGAGCGCGTGGGCGGTCCCGAGGCGGCCTGGGTCCACTACGGCCTGACCTCGAGCGACGTGGTCGACACCGCGCTCTGCCACACCCTCGTCCAAGCGATGGACCTCGTCGTGGCGGGTGTCGTCGGGCTGCGTGACGCCTTCAGTGTGCGCGCGCGAGAGACCATCGAACTGCCGATCACCGGGCGGACCCACGGGATGCACGCCGAGCCCACGACCTTCGGCGCGAAGTTCGCGCTGTTCGCGCTCATGGCCGAGCGCGACCGCGAGCGGGCGATCGCCGCGCGCGCGGCGATCGCCGTGGGCAAGCTCTCGGGGGCCGTGGGGACCTACTCGAACATCGACCCCTTCGTCGAGGCGTACGTCTGTGAGCGGCTCGGGCTCTCACCGACCCCGGCCACCCAGGTCGTGGCGCGCGACCGTCACGCCCAGGTCCTCTACGCCTGCGCCGCGATCGGCACCACCATCGAGCAGTTCGCCCTCGAGGTCCGCCACCTCGCGCGCAGCGAGGTGGGCGAGGCCGAGGAGCCGTTCCGCCCGGGCCAGAAGGGCAGCTCGGCCATGCCCCACAAGCGCAACCCCGTGGCGGCCGAGCGGCTCTGCGGGCTTGCGCGGGTCCTGCGGGGCTACCTCGTGGCGGGACTCGAGGACGTGGCCCTCTGGCACGAGCGCGACATCAGCCACTCGAGCGTCGAGCGGGTGGTGCTGCCCGACGCGCTCACCTTGTGCGTCTATATGCTGCGCGAGGCGACGCGCCTCGCCGAGGGCCTCGTGGTGCACCCCGAGCGCGCGCTCGCGACCCTGACCGAGGGCTCCCACGGCCTCGTCTTCTCCCAGTCGGTCCTGCTCGCCCTGGTGGAGTCGGGGATGACGCGCGAGGACGCCTACCGGCTGACCCAGCGCCTCGCCCGGCGCGCCCTGGCAGAGGGCCGCACCCTGCGCGAGGTCGTCGCCGACGACCCCGAGGTCCACCTCGACGAGGCCCAGGTCGAGCGGGCCTTCGACCTCGAGCGGCTCCTCGCGCACCGGCGCCGCTTCCTCGACGCCCTCACCTGGGTGACCCCGTGACTCTCGCCCTGCGCCACGAGTACTCGGGCAAGGTCCGCGACGTCTACGCGCTCGACGACGCGCGGCTCCTCATGGTCGCCTCGGACCGGCTGAGCGCCTTCGACGTCGTGATGGGCGAGACGATCCCCCATAAGGGGCGGGTCCTCACCGGGCTCACCGACTACTGGGTGGGCCTCGCGCGCCTCGTCGGGGTGGGCGAGTCGGCCCTCATCTCCTGTGACCCGGCCGAGATCGACGCGGTCGTGCCGGGCTTCATCGACGAGGTCGAGCTCCACGGGCGCACCATGCTCACCCGCCGGGCCGAGATGGTCCCCCTCGAGTGCATCGTGCGCGGCCGGCTCTTCGGCCAGGCCTACGAGGAGTACCGGCGTGAGGGCACCGTCCACCACATGGCCGCCCCGGCCGGGCTCGCGCTGTGCGACCCCTTCCCCGAGCCGCTCTTCACGCCCTCGACCAAGGCCGCGAGCGGCCACGACGAGAACATCGACCACGCCACCGCGATCGACCTGGTGGGCGAGCGGACCTTCCTCGCGCTGCGCGAGGCCTCCCTCGCGCTCTTCGCGCTCGGCGCGGCCCGCCTGGCCGAGGCCGGCCTCGTGCTCGCCGACACCAAGTTCGAGTTCGGCTACGTCGAGGGGCGCCTCGTCGTGTGCGACGAGGTGATGACCCCGGACTCCTCGCGGCTGTGGCCGGCCGAGGCGGTCGTGCCCGGGCGGGTGCCGCCGTCGTTCGACAAGCAGCCCTTCCGCGACTGGCTCGACGCCATCGGCTGGGACCACACCCCGCCGCCACCATCGGTGCCCCTCGAGGTC
>JAKABC010000204.1 GCA_021802025.1 Actinomycetes bacterium | reverse complement strand
CCCACTGGTCGAACGAGTCGATCCCCCAGAGGGCGCCCTGGACGAAGACGGCGTGCTCGTAGAGCGCGACGAGGGCCCCCAGGCTGTAGGGGGTGAGCCGGTCCAGCATGATCAGGTTGGTCGGCCGGTCGCCGTCCATCTGGCGGTGCGCGACGAGGGACTCCTCGGTGCCGGCGGCGCGCACCGCGCCGGCCGGCCGGCCGAAGGCGAAGGCCGCCGCCTGGGCGAGGGCGTTGGCGACCAGGAGGTCGTGGTGGCCCTCGAGGGGGTTGAGGCTCTGGGCCACGACGATGAGGTCGGCCGGCACCACGGTGGTGCCCTGGTGGAGGAGCTGGTAGAAGCTGTGCTGGCCGTTGGTGCCGGGTTCGCCCCAGTAGATGGCGCCTGTCGGGTAGTCGACGCGCAGTCCCTCGAGGGTCACGTGCTTGCCGTTGGACTCCATGGTCAGCTGCTGGAGGTAGGCGGGCAGGCGGTGCAGGTACTGGTCGTAGGGCAAGACGGCGACGGTGGGGTGGCCGAGGAACGTCCGGTTCCACACCCCGATGAGCCCGAGGAGGACCGGCAGGTTCTCGCGCGCGGCGGCCGTGGCGAAGTGGCGGTCCATCGCGTGACTGCCGGCGAGGAGCTCGGCGAAGTGGCGTGGGCCGATGGCGATCATGGTCGATAGCCCGATGGCGCTCTCCATCGAGTAACGCCCGCCGACCCAGTCCCAGAAGCCGAACATCCGCTCGGGGTCGATCCCGAAGGCGGCGACTCGCTCGGCGGCCGTCGAGACCGCGACGAAGTGGGCCGCGACCGCCGCCTCGCCCAGGGCGTCGGTCAGCCACCGCCGCGCCGAGGTCGCGTTGGTCAGGGTCTCGGCCGTGGCGAAGGTCTTCGATGAGACGATGAAGAGGGTCTCGTCGGGCGAGAGGCCGCGCAGGGCCTCGACGAGGTCGGTACCGTCGACGTTGGAGACGAAGCGAAACGTCAGGTCCCGATCGCTGTAGTGGCGCAGTGCCTCGTAGGCCATCACCGGCCCGAGGTCGGAGCCGCCGATCCCGATGTTCACCACGTTGGTCAGTCGCCGGCCCGTCGCGCCCCGGTGGCGACCCTCGCGGACGGCCTCGGCGAAGTCCCGCATCGCCGCGAGCACGCGGTGGACCTCGGCCGCGACGTCGACGCCGTCGACGACGAGGGTGGCCCCCTCGGGCAGGCGCAGCGCGCTGTGGAGGGCCGCGCGGTGCTCGGTCGCGTTGACCGGCGCCCCGGCGAGCAGGGCGTCGCGGCGCTCGAAGACCCCGCACTCGCTCGCCAGCCGGACGAGCAGGTCCAGCACACCGTCGTCGAGCAGGTTCTTCGAGTAGTCGAGGTAGAGCCCCGCACCCTCGGCGACCAGGGAGGTCCCGCGGGCGGGGTCGGACTCGAAGAGGGTCCGCAGGTGGCGGGTGTGGAGCTCGCGGGCGCGCACGGCCAGCGCCTTCCACGTCGGGCGCAGGGAGGGCAAGGTGGAAGCCATGGGTCCCAGCCAACCTAGCGCGTGGTCCCGCGCCGTCGTAGGGCTAGAGCTCGGCCTCGAGCTCGCCGAGGACGCGGTAGCAGTCGAGAACCTGGTGGACCGAGGCGTTGGGCTCTCGGCCCTCGTCGATGGCCGCGAGGAACTCGCGGTCCTGGAGTTCTATGCCGTCGGTGGAGACGGCCACGTGGCTCACGTCGATCGGCTCGTCGTGGCCCGTCGCGAGGTCGTCGTAGCGCGCGACGTAGGTCCCGGTGTCGCCGATGTAGCGGAAAGTGGTGCCGAGCGGCCCGTCGTTGTTGAAGCTCAGCGAGAGCGTGCAGAGCTGGCCCTGGGCCGTCTTGAGCTGGATCGACATGTCCATGGGTATCGCGAGTTCGGGGTGGGCGGGACCGGCCAGCGCGTGGGCGGCCACGATCGGCGAGGCGCACTGGTAGGCGAAGAGGTCCACCGTATGGGCGGCGTGGTGCCAGAGCAGGTTGTCGGTCCAGCTGCGCGGCTGGCCGAGCGCGTTGAGATTGGTCCGACGCAAGAAGTAGGTCTGCACGTCCATCTGGTACAGGGTGAAGGCGCCTCCGGCGATGCGCTGGTGGATCCACTGGTGGCTGGGGTTGAAGCGCCGCGTGTGGCCGACCATGCACACGAGGCCCGTCTCGCGCTGGAGGGCGGCGACGGCTCGGGCGTCGTCGTAGCGGTCCGCGAGGGGAATCTCAACCTGGACGTGCTTGCCGGCGTTCATCACCGCGAGAGCCTGGGCCGCGTGCAGCTGGGTCGGGGTGCACAAGATGACCGCGTCCACGTCCGTGCGCGTAAGCGCGTCGTCGAGCTCGGTATAGGCCGCGGGCACGTCGTAGCGTTCGGCCACCTCGCGTGCCTGCTCGAGTCGGCGGCTCACCACGGCCACCACGTCGGCGCCCTCGATGCGCGCCAGCGCGTCGAGGTGCTTCAGGCCGAAGGCGCCGGCTCCGGCGAGGGCGATGCGCACGGACGTTCCTCCCGGGGTCAGCCGGCCTCGAGGACCAGGTGCCCGACGGCGGTGTTGGAGGCGGGGACGTGGTAGAAGCGGTGCAGCGGGGTGACGCGCTCGCCCAGGGCACCGCGCATGATGAGCCACATGATGAGCTCAATCCCCTCCGAGCCTGCCTCGCGGAGGTACTCGAGGTGGGTGATGCGGGTCAGCCCCTGCGGGTCGTCCACGATGCGGTCAAGAAAGGCGTCGTCGAATACGGAGTTGATGAAGCCGGCCCGGGGACCCTGGAGCTGGTGGCTCATCCCGCCCGTACCCCAGACCTGCACGGTGAGGTCCTCGGGGAACGAGGCGACGGCTCGACCGATCGCCTTGC
>JAKABC010000203.1 GCA_021802025.1 Actinomycetes bacterium | reverse complement strand
GGGTCGCGACCCAGATCGACAGCTACCGCTCCCTCGGCGTGGGGCTCAAGCCCGACTGGGTGATCCTCGACCCCGAGGGCTACCCCGACAACCACTCCCACCTCGACGCGCCGGCCGGCGCGACCAGGGCCGTGAAGGCGACCTACGCCACCTACTGGGCGGCAATGCTCTCGGGCTGGCAGGCCGGGCTCAACGCCGTCGACCCGTCGCTCAACGCCGCGGTCTACGCCTCCCAGAGCGAGTACGCCAACTACGGGCTCGCCAACCTCTCGATGCCCGTCTTCGAGGCCCTGGCCTTCGCCAACAACGGCCCCGACCCGATCCCCGGGGCCAGCGGGTCGAACATCCGCGGCTACATCACCTTCGACGCGTCGTGCACCCCGCTCGCGACCCTCCAGAGCGAGGCCCAGACCCTGGAGAGCCCCCCGTGGTCGGGGCGGTTCAACACCCTGCAGTTCAACCCCGGCGTCTACTGCCCGCCGCCGCCCTAGGGTTGGCCCGTGAGCGAGAGCGACCCCGGAGACCCCCCGGCCCCACCACCACCCGACGTCAACGCCAACGCCGGGACCACCGGGCCGTCGGCGGTCGCCGACCTGCGCCAGCGGCTCCGTCAGCTCGCCCAGCCCCTCGTCGACACGATCGACGCGCGCCTGGCCGCCCAGGTCGACGCGCGGGTCGACGAGCGCGTCGAGGCCCGCCTCCGCGACCGGCTCGCGGTCATCGAGCGGGCCATCGCTGACCTCGACCGGGCGGTCACCGCGATCGAGGCGCGCCTGGGCGAGTGAGCGCGCGGATCGTCGCCGCGGGCGAGGAGCGCCTCGTCGAGCTGCGCGAGCTCTACCTCTCGCTGCACCACGCCGAGCTCGCGGTCTCGACCCTCGCGCTCACCGAGCCCGACGAGCGCGCCTGGGCGGCCCGCCTTCGCACCTACCGCCACCACTTCGCGGCCGGTCGGGCCCGGCTCCTCCTCGCCGAGGACGACGGCCGCCCGGTCGGCTACGCCCTGGGCCTGGTGAGCGAGGCTCACGACGACACCTTCGTGCTCGGGGCGCGCGTCGGCGAGCTCTACACCCTCGTCGTCGCCCCCGACCGGCGGGGACGGGGCGTGGGCGCCCAACTCCTCGCCGCGCTCGACGAGGTCCTCGCCGCCGAGGGCGTCACCAGCCTGCGGGTCGAGGTCATGGTCGGAAACGCGGACGCCCGGCGCTTCTACCGACGTCACGGCCTCGTCGAGGGCGAGGTCGTCTTGTACCGCTACCCGCGCCCGAGCGCCTAGGGCCCGGGCGGGCCCGAGCGACGCCGCTCACGATCGCGCCGGATAGCCCAGCGCACGATGAGGCCGCTCAAGACGACGAGCGCGAGCAGGAAGAAACCGAAGACGGCGACGAACACGCCCGAAGGCTAGGCCGTGTGACAGGGCGCGGGCACACTCGACGCGTGCCCTCCGTTTCGTTGAGTCCCGTCCTCGAGGCCCTGCGCGGCAACCCCGAGGAGCGTCCGGTCGTCGACCTCTCCGCGGCCGCGGGACTCCGCGCGCGACTCGAGGCGGTCGCGCGCTCCGCCCCGCGAACGGCACCGCCGTGGCGAGTCAGCGCCGGGAGCCTGCGCGGTCACGCGTTAGCGACCGCGCCGGTCGGGGCCACGCTGCGCGGGCTACTCGTCGCGAGCGCCCTGCGCCTGCTCGCGGTCGGGGCCCGACCCCAGTCACCCGGCGCCCTCTTCGCCGCCTGGCGCGCGAGTGAGGGGGACACGCCCCTGGCCCTCGCCAGTGACCAGCTCGGCGCCGACGAGCGGGCCCGTCTCGAGAGCGACGTCGCCGCGCACGTCGCGACGCTGCGCGCGCGCGTCGGGCGTGTCCCGGCGGCCTGGGCGCCGCGTACCGCCGTGCGCGCCCACCAGCGCCTGGCCGGGGGCGGCGTCGTGTTGAGCGACGTCGTGGACCTCATGGTCGGCACCACGCTCGGCCCCTCGGCCGCGGTGTCGTTGCTCGACGTCACGACCGCCCCCCTCGGCGAGGACGACGAGCGCGTCGCGCGCTACCACGCCCTCATCCAGACGCTGCGCACCGCGACGGTTCCCTTGCGCAGCGCCGTGCTCTCCACCGCGACGGGTGAGCTGTGGTGCCTCGAGGTGGACGCCACGACGCTCGAGCGCGCGGTCGACGACCTGGTCGCCATCCTCGAGGCGCCCACACTGGGGCGAGCGGCGTGACCACCCTCAGCCACCACCGCTACTCGCGCCACGTGCTCGACCGTCTCGTCGAGGGCGCCCCGGTGCCCGAGGGGCCCCTCGGCGCACCCGAGCGCGACGCCCTGAGCGCACGCCTGGCGGCCGTACCGACCCTGGAGAAGCGCCGCGTCGACGCGTGGCTCATCGAGCGCGGCGCGCTCGCCTCGAGCGCCTTCGCCTGGAGTCCGGCCCGCGCGCGCCGGGCCCTCGGGCGCGGAGCCCTGCGCCGGCTCGCCGCCAACCCCAGCCTCACCCCCCTCGCGGCGGTGACCGAGGAGGTCCTCGACCACCTAGCGCGGGCCGCGACGGGCTTGGTCGGCTCGGGCACGCTGGCGGCGTACCTCGCGGCCGTCGACGGCGCGACGCGCGCGCTGTGCGCGGCCGAGGCGGTGACGTGGGTCACCCAGACGGGTGAAGCCGCCGCGACCCTCTCGCACCCGTGGGCGATCCCCCCGGCCGACCCCTACTACGACGTCGCCGGGGCGCGGACCACCCTGCGGGGCCAGCGCGACCTCGTGGTCGCCGCCGGACCCGCCCGGGTCGTCGTGCGGGTGCGGGCCGGCGCCCCCGGGCCCAGCGCCGGGGCGGGTCTCCGGGTCGACCTGCTCGTCGACGCCCTGGCCGACCCCATCGGCTCACCGGCC
>JAKABC010000202.1 GCA_021802025.1 Actinomycetes bacterium | reverse complement strand
ACCCGGCGCGACGCCCCGATACCGCGCGGGTGCTCGTCGAGCTCGGCGAGCTCGGGCCCGAGGGTCACCGGCGTCCCGCCGTCAGCGGGTGTGCCGCCCGGGTGCGGCGCGCCACGAAGGGCGCGCCCTTTCGCCACAGGCGCAGCGCCTGGCGGTAGATCCCCCACGACACCGAGACGGCCGCCTGGGGCCGACGCCACACCAGTCGCGTGAGGTCGGCGCGCGCGTTGCCCACGCGCTGCAGGCTGAGACCCGCGTCGAAGACCCGCTCCTCGCCGCGGCGGTTGGCGAGGTGGAGGTGCAGCGACTCGCCGGGCTCGCCGACGCGCAGCGCGTACTCGAGGTCGCTCGGCAAGAACGGCGAGACGTGCATCTCCTTGGGGAAGCGCACGGGCTGATCGGTGGGGTCGAGGACGTAGGCGGTGCGCTCGTGCCACGGGGTCGAGGTGACCTCGAGGACGATCGCCTCGGTGGCGCCGGCCTCGTCGAGGCAGTAGTAGACCGAGAGGGGATTGAACTGCCAGCCCCACACCCGCGGCGTGCTGAGCAGGAGAATCCGCCCCGCGGGGCGCCACCCGAGGCGCTCCTCGACGAGGTCGCGCACCGACTGCTCGAGCGACGTCCCCGGGTCGCCGAGGTAGTCGGTCCGATCGAGGCGCACCGGCGCCCAGCGGGTGCTCGACCAGAGGGGGTGGCGCGCGGCCACCTCGTCCCACTCGTCGAGGGCGACCAGCAGCATCGTGACGCGCTGGCTGAAGGCGTGGGCCACCTGGCCGGTCGCGGGGCCGGCGTGGCGGGTGTGGACGAGGCGCCCCTCGTAGAGGGCGCTCCTCACGGGCGCGCCTCGGGCCAGGTCACGCCGAGAGTCTCGCAGACCGTAAGCGCGCTGCGCGCGCCGTCCTCGTGGAAGCCGTAGCCCCAGTAGGCGCCGGCGAAGGAGACCCCCTCGACCCCGCTCACCTCGCGGTGGCGGCGCTGGGCGGCCAGGGCCGCGCCGTCGATGACCGGGTGGTCGTAGCGCATCCGGGCGATCACGCGCGCGGGGTCGATCGCGTCGGTGCGGTTCAAGGTGAGCAGCAGCGGCTCGGGCGTGGCGAGCCCCTGGAGCCGGGAGAGGTCGTAGGTGAGGGTCGGGCCGGCGACCCGTTGACCCTGGTGCCAGTTCCAGCTGGATCGGGCGCGCGCCCGGGTCGGCAAGAGGCGCTGGTCGGTGTGCAGGACGGCCTCGTTGGCCCGGTAGCGCAGCGCGCCGAGGACCTCGCGCTCGGCCGGGGTCGGGTCGCTCAGTAGCGCCAGGGCCTGGTCGCTGTGGGTGGCGAGGATCACGTGGTCGAAGGTCTCCGAGGGCCCCGCGTCGGAGGCGACCTCGACGCCCCGCGCGCGGCGCACGACCTTTCCGACCGGCTCGCCCAGGCGCACCCGCCCGGCGAGGGGCGCGAGGACCCGCTCCACGTAGGTGCGCGACCCGCCGACGACGGTGCGCCACTGGGGCCGCCCGCCCAGGCCGAGCAGCCCGTGGTTGAAGAAGAAGCGCGCGAGCGCGCGCACCGGGAACTCGGTGAAGACCTGGGGGTCGGCCGACCAGATGGCGGCGCCCATGGGCACGAGGTACCAGTCGCGGAACTCGGTCGAGTAGCCCCCGAGGTACTCGCCCAGGGTCAGGTCGTCGTCGCCGTCCTCGATCAGCGCGCGGGCCTCGCGGTTGAAGCGCGCGACGTCGCTCAGCATGCGCCAGAAGCCCGGGCGCAGGGCGTTGCGCGGCTGGGCGAAGAGGGCCGCGACCGACGAGCCGCTCCACTCGACGCCCGCCACCTCGTCGGCCATCGAGAAGCCCATGTCGCTCGGGCGGGTCTTCACGTCGAGCTCGGCGAAGAGTCGGGTGAGGAGGGGGTAGTTGCGCTCGTTGTAGACGATGAAGCCGGTATCGACGCTCACCGGGACCCCGCCGACTTTGACGTCATGGGTGTGGGCGTGGCCCCCCGGGCGCTCGGCGGCCTCGAAGACCGTGACCTCGTGGTGGGGGCCCAGGAGGTGGGCGCAGGTGAGACCGGACACCCCGGTCCCGACGATGGCGATACGCACGGGTTCCCTTTCGTTTCTGGGAGTCCGGCGTCGCCGGTCGTTGGTATTTTAGTGCTAAACTAATCCGACCCCCACCCGACCCCGGACACTCATCGATGGCCCGCTACACGACCACTATCCGCTCCTCGCTCTCCCCGGTCGAGGCGCTCGCCCGCCTGGCCGACTTCTCCTCGGCCGCCACGTGGGACCCCGGGGTCGCCTCGGCCCGACGCCTCGACGAGGGCCCGGTGCGCGTGGGCAGCCGGGTGGCCCTGGTGGCGCGATTCGGTCGCCGGTCGGTCCCTCTCACCTACGAGGTCACCGAACTCGTGGCGCCCGAGCGGGTCGTCCAGGTCGCCGAGGCTCCCCGCTTCCGCTCGATCGACACGATCACCTTCGCCCCCCACGGCGACGGCGCGCTCGTCACCTACGACGCGCGCCTCGAGGGCCGGGGCGGCTTCGCCCTGGCGGAGCCGCTCCTGGCCCTCGTCTTTCGCCGCATCGGCACCAGGGCCCGGGCGGGCCTGGAGCGGTTCTTGAACCCGTGAGCCTCGCCCGACTGGCCGACGCCGCCCTCGAGGGGAGCGTCGCGGGCAGCTTCACCCGCGTCGGCTTCGAGGTGCGCTCGCGCCTCGAGCACTGGGCGCCGCCTTTGCGCCTGGAGGGTCGCGTCGCCCTGGTCACCGGGGCGAGCTCAGGTCTGGGCCTCGCCTACGTCCGCGGGCTCGCCAAACTCGGGGCCACGACCCACCTCCTCGGGCGGGACCGGGCCCGCACCGAGGCCGCGCGCGCGGCCCTTGTCGCCGCGACCGGCC
>JAKABC010000025.1 GCA_021802025.1 Actinomycetes bacterium | reverse complement strand
CTCCCCCCTCGCCGACTCAACGCCCCGATCGTCGCCCGAGAGCCGGTGCTAGCGTGAGTCAACCGACCATCGCCGAGCGAGAGCCGACGGGAGGCACCCATCTCCGAGTTGTCCGACGAGCAGCGCGCCAGCGCGTTCCGGGGACTCAGCGACGAGGAGCGTCGTCGCGCCCTGGCCGAGGGGACGCCCAGGGCGTCGTCGCACTACGTGGGCCGTTTCGTGACCGGCGTCGTCCTGCTCGGGGTGATCGGCCTCGTCGCCGACTTCTACTTCGGCCAGATGGGCTCGACCCCGGCCCCCACCCCCGTCACGACGCCCGCGGCGCCGGGCCCGACCAGCCAACTCACCCCGAGCATCGACGCCTTCATGGGCCTGCACCCCATCGCCGCACAACGCGCGCCGGGCTTCACCCTCACCGACCAAGCGGGCCGCCCGTGGTCGCTCGGCGCGCGCAAGGGCACGGTCGTCGTCCTGGCCTTTTTCAACGCGACCTGCACCGACGTCTGTCCGGTCGTCGGCGCCGAGATTCGCCGGGCCGACCAGCTCCTCGGCGCGAAGGCCCGCTCGGTGGTCTTCGCGGTGGTGAACACCGACCCCC
Organism: Actinomycetes bacterium; assembly: GCA_021802025.1. Lineage (GTDB taxonomy): Bacteria > Actinomycetota > Acidimicrobiia > Acidimicrobiales > RAAP-2 > RAAP-2. Next base: position 14,881 of record JAKABC010000025.1, on the reverse strand, counting down.
ACCACCTTGGGGTCAGCGCCGATCCCCCGGCGCTCGCGCGCACCGGTCTCGCGCACCTGTCCAACGTCCGCTTCCTGACCGGGCCGCTATCGGAGATCGACGCGGTCTGGTCGGCCTACGGGATCACCGTCACCACCGGGACGAAGGCGCACCAGGTCTCGCACAACAACCTCCTCTACTTCATCGGGCCCGGCGGCGGGCTGGTCGACCTCGCGTCGCCCTTCGCCACCGCGTCGCCCACCGGCTACACGCTGAGCCCCGCGGCGACGGCCCGCTGGGCCGAGGGCATCGCCCGGACCGCCGGTAGTCTCGTCCCGTGAGCGACCGCCTCGACGCCCCGCCCCAGGAGTACGACCCGGCCTCGATGCCGGCGCCGTCGCTCGCCAACCAGCGCGCGCCGTGGTACCGCCGGCCCTGGTTCCTCGCCTCGAGCGCCATTGTCGTGGTGGCCGCCGTCTCGATCGTCACCGACCTGCCCCACCCGATCACCGTCGCCCAGGACGTCGCGGCCCAGAACGCCGTGCTCGTCCAGATGAGGAGCGACGCGCGTGAGTGCGCCTTCGCCGTCAAGGAGAGCTTCCACCTCTACGACCGCTTCAGCACCGGAACCCTGAGCCCGTCCCAACTCGCGACCACCAAGACCTACATCGCCGAGGATGAGGTGCCCTGCTCCTTCGCCGGCGAGCCCGTCTACGACCTGACCAACAACGTCCAGATAACCCTCACCCGAGCCGGTCAGCACATCGACGCCGCCCACACCGCCCTCGATCACTGGATCAGCGGGACCGCCCTCAAGGCCATCGAGGACATCCGCCAGCTGATCAACGGCCCGGCGAGCACTGGCCTCAGGGCCAACCTCGACTACCAGGCCCACGAGCTCGATCGCGAGCGCCTCAACGTTTTGGGCGATATCGCCCAGGCCGAGCGCATCCTCGGCACGACCCTCGTCACCCCGAGCCTGCCGGTGGTGAGCCCGCCGACCGGCGCCTGATCAGCGGGGCGGGCCGAAGAAGCCCCTCGTCCGGTCCTCGCGCATAAGGTCGTACATCTCCTCGTCGGGCGTCGACTCCGCCTGGAGCCAGTGGATCAGGTTCCAAAAGACGATCGGGATGAACGTGACGGCCGAGGTCACCCAGAGCACCCCGGTGCTCAACTCCTTGTCCGCGATGACCGACACGCCCCGCCCGGCCACGTGGTGAAAGACGTGGTACCAGCCCGCCCCGGTCATGCCGTCCATGTAGCCGATGATCCAGATCGCCCACATGGCCACCGCGGCCATGAAGATCCGTACCACCTTCTTGGTCCCCGCCGCGTGGGGCGGCGACTCCACCAGCGAGAGGAAGAGGGCCCCGCCGGCGAGGAGGAAGGACAGTCCCTCGAGCAGTCGTCCCCAGGGGTACGCCGAGACGTCATCGACCACCGGGGTGATCCGCCAGAAGATCTCGAGGACGACGAACACGACGGTCACCACCACCGCCCGGCGTTCGCGGCGGTCGGACTCGCGTCGCGCCCACCATCGGCTGAACCAGGTCGAGCTCCGATCGCCCTCGAGGAACGCCCGCCCGGCCCGGGTCATGCGCCAGGGTGCCCCGACGACGAGGAGGGCCGGCGCCCAGTAGGCGAACACCCCAAACTGTAAGGAGTTCACGTACTCGAAGCGACCGGCCCATCCGTCGAGGGGCGGCAGGTTAAAGGCGATCCACAGCACCGCCCCCGCCACCAACGCGGCGTCACGGACGAGCCTCTCCCGAGACGCCATCGCGCCCGCTGACGACTAGTTCTCGGTGTTGTGGTGGTGGGACTGGAAGTAACCCCAGATGCACACCCCGAAGAGAACCCCGAGGAGCACGACCATCGTCTGAACCTCAGGGCCGATGTACTGATCCACAGCCAACACTCCTTAGCTCGTCGGAACCCTTAGGCCACGTAGAACATCAGGAAGAACATGATGCTCACGATGGCGACGAATCCCATGTAGTACGACATCGAGGCCACGTTCGCCCGGAACGACCGCGCCGGGTAGGCCGACGAGAGCTCGGGGTTGGTCCCCCCGAGTTCCTTGCGCAGGCGCATCGCCCGCGTGGTGGTCGTCTCCATCCAGTACGTGGCGAAGACGATCGTCATGATGTTCATGACCACGAAGCCGATGAACGTCGAGGCGTAGCCGCTCGAGCCGGGGTAGAACGGCAAGACCACGAGCTCCCAGATCTGGAAGAACAGCGCGATGAGTCCCGCCGCGACGCCCGTCCAACCCGCCACCAGGAAGTCGTTGGTGTAACCCTTCTTCAGCCTCCGGTGGCCGTAGTTCGCGAGTCCCGCCATCAACAGCAGGCAGATCAGAACCGTCCAGCCGTAGTACAGCGGGGCCAGCTGGCCGGGCAACCGCCACAGGTTCGAGTTGTTGCTCGTCCTCAGGTAGAAGTACGCGAACGCCTCCGACGCGTAGAGGAACGTCGCCATGCCGATTGCCAGTCGGCCCCCCGTCCAAATAGCCCCGATGTGGGCACGAAACTCGTACTCACGCTCCTCGGGCGTCTCGTTCGGCGCCGTGAGCGAGTCCTTGTAGGTGTCTGTCATGTCCGTGCTCTCCACTTACTCTTGGACCGAACTGCCGATGGTGCTCGCGCCCGCCGCCGAGCCCCCGCCGAAGTCGGCGTAGGCCGGAGCCCCGGGCTCGCTGTAGCGGTAGGGCTCCGTGACGATCACCGGGATCCGCTCGAAGTTGTACAGCGGGACCGGGTTCGCGGTCTGCCACTCGAGACCGAGCGACTCCCACGGGTTCGCCGGGGCCTTCTTCGGGTTGATGATCATCGAGTACATCAGGTTCCAGAAGAAGAGCAGGAACGACGCCCCCAGGCAGAAGGCGCTGATCGACGAGAAGTCGTTGAGCCCCTGCAGGTTGTGCGCGTACTCGAAGACGCGGCGGGGCTGGCCGAGGATCCCGATGATGAACATCGGGAAGAAGGTCAGGTTGAAGAAGACGAACATCGTCCAGAAGTGCCAGAGGCCCAACTTCTTGTTCATCATCCGCCCGGTCATCTTGGGTAGCCAGTAGTAGAGGCCCGCCATGAAGGCGAACACGAGGCCACCCATGATCGTGTAGTGGAAGTGCGAGAGCACGAAGAAGCTGCCGTGCACCGTCACGTTCACCGGCACGTCCGACAGGAACACGCCCGTGATGCCACCGATGAGGAAGTTAAAGTAGAGGGCCAGGCAAAAGAGCATCGGCACCTCGAGGCGCATCTTGCCCCGGTAGAGCGATCCCATGCCCACCAGGTAGATGAACCCCGTCGGAATCGAGATCAACTCGGTCGTCAGCATGAACAGCGGCCGCATGTCCGGGTTGATGCCGCTCTGGAAGAGGTGGTGCTGCCAGACGAAGAACGACAGCAGCGCCACGCCCATCATTCCCGCGGCCGCCACCTTGTAGGCGAAGAGCGGCTTTCGGGTGAAGACCGGCACGATCTCGGCCACGATGCCAAAGCCCGGTAGGGCCATGATGTACACCTCGGGGTGGCCGAAGAACCAGAAGAGGTTCTCCCACAGGTAGGAGCTCCCCCCGTGCTCGTTCACGTAGAACGAGGTCAGCACCAGGTGGTCGAGGAGCCCGAAGAGGCCCGCGGTGAAGAGCACCGGCGTCGCCAGGGTGAGCAGGGACGCCGTCGCGAGGATCGACCAGACGAACATCGGCACCCGGCTCCAGGTCATCCCCGGCGCCCGGTAGTTCACGATGGTCACCAGGATGTTGAACCCCGCCGACATCATGCCGATGCCGATCACGGCGAAGCCGAAGAGGTAGGAGATCATCCCCGGTCCGGCCTGGTTCTGCAGCGGGGCGTAGCCCGTCCAGCCCGTCGGGAAGCCGCCGTAGAAGAGGGCGGAGAAGATGACCAGGTAGCCCGCGCTGAAGATCCAGAAGCTGAAGGCCTCGATCCGCGGGAAGGCCATCCGGCGCGAGCCGATCATGAGCGGGACCAGGTAGTTACCGAGGGGGCCCACCACGATCGAGGTGGCCATCATCATCATGATCGTCCCGTGCTCCGAGACGATCTCGATGTAGGTCCCCGGGTTGAAGATGTGCACCGTTGGGTTGAGCAGCTCGGTGCGGATCGCCATGGCGAGCAGTCCACCGGTGAAGAGGAAGAGCAGCACCCCCACCACGTACTGCATGCCCACGACCTTGTGGTCGAGGGTGTAGCGGAAGTAGCGGCTCAGCCCCGGCGCCGGGGCCTCCTCGCCCGGCTCGCGGCCGAAGAGCTTCAAGATCGGGTAGTTCAAGGCCCCGATCCCGAGTAGCCAGCCGATGACCATGCAGAGCAGGCCGAGGAAGTCGGCGACTCCGTTCTGACCGTTGTTGGCGATGTAGGTGTAGCTGCTCGCCATGTAGTTGCCCCACCAGTGGCCAAAGAGGTAGCCCAGGAAGCCCAGCACGATGGCCGTGCCGAGGTGTTGGCTCATCCAGCCGGGCCGGTTCGTCCAGGAGGATCCCTTTCGAGGTCCCGCGGGAGTCGCCGTGCCGGCCGTCGCCTCGGTGGGTCGCTCGGCGCTAATTGTCATCGCACCATCTCCATTTCTTGACAGTGATCACGCATTGGGGGAACTTCACGGACCCGGCTCACGACGCCGGCTGCTTCGCGCCGTACACGTCGTACGGGCTGTAGGGGGTGACGTTGCCGTCGGGGTAGAGGCCACCGGAGGCGCCGTTGGCGTCGGGGGTGTAGGTCCACGCGAAGGGCGGCAGGAACGCCGTGTTCTGCGCGTTCTGCGCCTCGGTCTTGGTGGCCCAGGCCATGAAGGCCGTCTTGGAGAGGACCCGGCCGCTGTTGTACATCGCCCCGTGCCAGATGCCGCAGAGCTCGTCGCAACGCACCATGAACTGACCGGTCTGCTGGGTGTTGGCGAAGGCCACGTTGTTGACCCCGGGGTTGGCGTCGGCCTTGACGCTCAACTGGTAGGCCCAGAAGTCGTGGATGACGTCGAGCGACGTCACGTCAAAGACGACCACCGTCTTAACCGGCAGGACGAGCCGGTCCGTCTCCATGCCGCCGAAGGCCGGGTAGCGGTAGGTGAACTTCCACTGCTGGGCGATCACCTGGACGACGAGCGGCTGGTTGCCCGTGGGCGACCACGTGGCCTTGCCCGCCAGGGCCGCGGTGTTGGCCGCGATTGCGCCGGGGGGCGCCCACACCGGGTTCGGTCCCTCGCCGCCGCCCGAGCCGTGGTCGCCGATGAGGGCCACCGTGCCGTAGATCGCGGCCGCGATGACCACGGTCGAGGTGATCGTGATCCAGCCGACCTGCACGCCGCGGCTGGCCTTGGCGGCCTCGCCCCCTAGCGGCTCGGGCACGCCGGGCTTGTCGCGCCACTTCACGACCGCGTAGCCCAGCCAGATCCACACCATGAACACGACCGGCAGTGCCGTGATGGCCAGGATGTTGAAGTCGAACTGGTTCCAGTGGGCCGAGGTCGTCATGTTCCCCGGGGGGACGTGGGGGCCGACCAGGAACCACCACAGCAGGTCACCGATCACCGACACGATGACCCAGGCGGTCACGATGCGGCGCATCTCACTTCCGTTGTTCATTGGGATCTCTCCGTCGTCGCTCGTTACCGGTTACTGCTGGACTACGTCCAAGAAGCCGCCCATGTAGCCCTGGGTCGACATCGGACCGCCGTTGCCGTAGAGGTAGCCCAGCCCGCAGGGCACGAAGCACTGCCAGTGGTACTCACCCGACTTGGCCGGCGTCTTGAAGCTGAAGGTGATCGTGTTGTGCGGCTGCTTGAGCGAGCACGGGGCCACCCCGCACAGCGAGAGGTTGCCGTTCACCCCGACCAGCGGGACGCTGAGCCCGAGCGAGGGGACGGTGAAGGTGTGGCCGACCCCGGTCCCGGCGTAGGAGTTGTAGAAGCTGTAGGACTTCCCGTTCAGGCTCGCGACGTCGCCCGTGGTTCCCGTGACCTGGCCCCACTGCTGGTTGCGCAACGGGCTGCCCGAGTCGTACTGCAGGACCGTCACGTTGACCTGGGTGTTGGCGGGCAGCTGCCAGGTGGTGTCGTGGATCCACTTGCCCTGGGGCGTCTTCACCAGGTAAGAGACCCAGGTCGGGTGGTCTCCGAACCCGATAGACCCGACCGTCTGGATCGTCATGTTCACGGGCTGGCCCGCGGCGGAACTCCCGACGAAGTTCACGACCCCCTCGGGGGTCCCGGGGGTCAGCAGTCCCATCAGGACCCAGATGATCAGCCCGACGGCGACCACGAAGAGTCCGAGGACGGTCCCCAATCTTCCACTCATCGTCATACCAAGCTCCTTAGCGAAGGGTGCTCACGGCTCCCGATGAAGAGTAGCCAGGACGGCGAATAAATTAAGGACCGTTGCCCGCGAAAAATAAGAACATTCTTCTCGTATATTTCGGCCTGGCCCTGGCCGAGGCCCTCTGCTGGACGGCCTTCGGGTTCGAGCTGGACCGGGCTCTCACGGGCAATCGCCTGTCGTGGGCCTACGTCTTTGAGTGGCCCCTCTTCTCGCTCTACGCGCTCTACATGGCCCGCAAGATGCTGAGAGAGGAGCGCTCGGCCCCCGTCGCGCCGCCGGCCGACCCCGCCGAGGACGCCGCGCGGGCGGCCTACAACGAGTACCTGCGCACCGTCCACCGCGGCGAGGGGACCGACTCGCGCTAGCGCAGGCCGATCTGGGCGAGCAGTCCGAGCAGTTCGCTCACCGTCGAGGTCGTCTGGGCGCCGCCCTGGCCCGGGTCGTCCGGGACGATCCAGCGCACGTCGCCGTGGGGGTCGATGAGGTAGAGGTAGTCGGCGTGCACGCTCATCGCGACGCCCTTCTCGTTCGAGACCCCGATGCCGTAGGCGTTCCACACCGGGCGGGTCTTGGCGACGGGGCCGGTCACGAAGTAGAAGTCGGGCATCGTCGCGAGGTGGTGGATGGCGATGAAGTGGCGCACATCGCTGAGCGACTGGTGCTCGGGGTTGGCCGCCACGGCCACGACGTCGAGCGGCGCACTCGGACCGAGGGCCGCGCGCACCCGCTGGAGCTGGTTGGCGATGATGGGACAGTCGGCCCAACAGACCGGGTCGAGGAAGGCCAGGATCGTGTAGCGGCCCCGGTGCTCACCGAGCGTGTAGGGCACTCCGCGCTGGTCGGTGAGGGTAAAGGGCGTCTCACGCACGTGCTCTGAGCCGACCGAGCCGTTGGCGGCGAGAAAGAGGGTCGGCTCGGCCGGCGAGAAGGTCGCCACGGCCATCGACACCGCGGAGAACAGCACCATCGCCGCGGCGAAGGCGGCCACGACCGAGCCCGAGTTCGAGCGCAGCTCGCGCGGCCAGCGGCGCGCGAAGGGTTCGCGCGCCGAAAGGGCCGGGCGCGCGCACCAGGCGAGCAGGGCCATCGGGATCATCGAGTTCACGTCGGTGCCCACGCCACCGAAGACCGCCAGGTCCTCGGCACTCACCCAGAAGAACACCGCGCCCACCGCGAGGGTGACGTAGGGCCAGGTCACCGGGCGCCGCGTCGCCCACCACAGTCCACCGGCCGTGGTGAGCAGCCAGAGCAGGACGACCACGTTGAAGCCCCCGCCCATCGTGCCGGCGATCACCCCGACGTGGCGCACCACCCAGGCGAGGGCGTGGGGCTGGGCCATCGCGGTCATGGAGCGGCTCATCGTGGTGAGGGCGTTGGCGTTACCCCCCCGCCAGAAGCCGGCGCGGGGCAGGACCTGGAGCAGCGCGCCCACGACGAGCACGACCGCCACCAACCGAGTCGTCACCACCGAGAAGCGTCGGGCGAAGAGATCCGGGCTGAGGGCCAGCCAGACCCCCGCGACGATGTAGAAGAAGGCGGCGCTGGGCCAGCCGAAGAGGATCGAGGCGCCCGGGGCGAAGACGCCCCCGAGCCCGTTGCCCACCGCGAACACCCCGAGCGCCCACCCGGCCGACGCCGCTCCAGCGACCCGACCCAGGCGCCCGTTCGAGCTGATCAGCGCGAGGGCGATCCCCACCTGCAGCCAGGCCACCCCGGTGGCCAGGGCGATCGGGTGCAGGTTCCACAGGGTGATCGCGTGGGCGACGACCGGCCGGAAGAACGCCGGCGTGCCGGCGAGCGCCGGACGGACCACGTCGTTGGCCAGCCCGAGGGGCATCCCGGGCTGGAACTGCAAGAGTCCGTCGACCAGCCAGAGCAGACCGAAGCCCACCCGCAAGACGGTGCGCGCGCGCGGCTCGGCCAGGCCCGCCGATGAGAGGTTGAACGTGCCGGCGCGCCCGGTGAGGGTCGCCACGGCGAGGAGCACCACGGCCAGGGCCACGATCCAGTAGAGGGCGACCTGGTAGGCGCTGTGGTGGAAGGCCGCGACGGTGAGGGCGTTCGTAATCGAAATGCCCTTGGGCCCCATCCCCGGCACGGCGCTCCCCTCTCGTCAGTCGCTGAGGCGCCGCGCGAGCGTGGCCAGCACGCCGTTCACGAACGACGCCGATCCCTCGGTCGAGAAAACCTTCGCCAACTCCACGGCCTCGTCCAGGATAACGGCGAGGGGCGGCGGGTCGTCGAGCAGCATCTCGCCCACGGCGAGGGTCATCACCAGCCGGTCGACCAGGGCGATGCGCTCCAGGGACCAGTCGATCGCGCAGGCGGCGATGAGGTCCTCGGCGCGCTCGCGGTGGACCTGGGCCGACTCGACGAGCTCGAGCGTGTAGGGGTCGGGCGCCACCGGCAGCGCCGCGAGGATCTCGCGCGCGGTGCGCCCCTTGATCTGCGCCTCGTAGAGGATCTCGAGGGCCCGCTCGCGCGCGCGGTGGCGCTCGGGGCCCGGGGTCACCCTAGGCCCGGGTCATGTACTCGCCGGTGCGGGTGTCGACCTTGATGGTCTCGCCCGGCCCGACGAAGAGCGGTACCTGGACGACGAAGCCCGTCTGGAGGGTCGCCGGCTTGCGGGCCCCCGACACCCGGTCGCCCTGGAGGCCGGGCTCGGTGTCGGTGACGGTGAGCTCCACCGACGCGGGCAGCTCGATGCCGATCACCTCGTCCTCGTAGGAGACCAGCATGGCCCGGCCCGTCTCGACGAGGAAGTTCGCGGCCTCCCCGAGGGTCGCCGAACGCACCGGCACCTGATCGAAGGTCGTCTGGTCCATGAAGACGTAGTCCTCGCCGTCGCGGTAGAGGAACTGGGTGTCGCGCTTGTCGATGATCGCCTGCTCGAGGCGCTCCTCGGCCCGGAAGGTCCGCTCGATGACGGCCCCGGTGCGCAGGTTGCGCAGCTTCGTGCGCACGAAGGCCCCACCCTTGCCCGGCTTGACGTGCTGGAACTCGATGATCGTGTAGAGGCCCTCGTCGAGCTTGATGGTGATGCCGTTCTTGATGTCGGAGGTCGTGATGGCGGCCATGGGCCGGGTCCCTTTCGCGAAAGCGTGCGGGGACGAGTCTAGGAGCCGGCGGCGCCGGGTCCGTCCCCGAGCAGTCGGCAGACCGCCTCGAGGGCCAGGTCGTAGCTCAAGGCGCCGAAGCCGGCGATCGATCCCTCCACCACGCCGGCCAGGGTCGTGACGTGGCGGAACGGCTCGCGCGCCGCCGGATTCGACAGGTGGACCTCCACCCGGGGACCCGTGAAGGTCGCCAGCGCGTCGGCCAGGGCCCAGGAGGTGTGGGTGAGCGCCCCGGCGTTCACGATCAGCGCCGCGCAGTCGGTGGCGTCGCGCACCGCCTCGATGAGCTCGCCCTCGAAGTTCGTCTGCACGTGGCGCACCTCGTAGCCGCGTTTCCCGGCCGCGTCGCGCAGGCGCGCGACGTGCTCGTCGAGCGTGGCCGTGCCGTAGATCGCCGGGTCGCGCCGGCCCAGCTGGTCGAGGTTGGGTCCCGACAGCACCAGGATCACGCCGCTCATCGTTCCTCCTCGAACCGCTCTAGCACCTCGCGCACGACGCCCGGGTCAACCCCCGGCACCGTTTCGATCCCGTCGGGCCCGTCGAGGACGAAGGTGAGGTCGTGGTGGGCCTTCTTGTCCCGCCCCATCACCTCGATCAGCGCGCCGGGCTCGTAGGCCGGCGTCGCCCAAGGGTTCAAGCCGAAGCCGGCCAGCACGGCGTCGTGGTAGGCGACGCGCGACTCGTCGATGCGCCCGAGCGCTCGCGCCAGGCGCGCCGCCACCCCGAGTCCCGTCGCGACGGCCTCTCCGTGGCGCACGTCGTCGCCGCGCGCTCGCGCCAGCGCCTCGAGGGCGTGGGCCAGCGTGTGGCCGTAGTTGAGCACGGCGCGCGGCCCACCCTCGCGCTCGTCGCTCGCCACGATCCGGGCCTTCAAGGAGACGGCCACCTCCACCAGCGTGGTCCGCGGGGTCGCGGTGACGGCCTCGGCGGGCCGGCCCTCGATCAGCCAGCACTTGGCGACCTCGGCCAGGCCGTTGCGGACCTCGCGCTCGGGCAAGGTCGCGAGCACCTCGGTGTCGCACAACACGCCCCAGGGCTGGTGGAAGGTCCCCGCGAGGTTCTTGCCGGCGCGCAGGTTCACGCCCGTCTTGCCCCCCACCGCGGCGTCGACCTGGGCGACGAGCGACGTCGCCACGTGCACGACGCCCACGCCGCGGCGATACACCGACGCGGCGAAGCCGGCCAGGTCGCACACCGCCCCGCCCCCGACCGCGACCACGACGTCCTCGCGCGAGAGGTTGGCGAGCGCGAGGCCCTCGAGCACCGTCTCGAGCTGGGTCAGCGACTTCGCGGCCTCGCCGTCGGGGACGTCGAGCACGACCTGCTCGAGTCCGGTGACGAGGTCGAACCACGGCGCGGCGCGCAGCGCCTCGGTCGTCACCACGGCCGCCACGCGGGCCCGCGGGGCGCGCGCGGCGAGCAGGCCGGCGAGCTCGTGCCGGGCCCCGTCGGCCACGACGACGTCGTAGGCGCGCTCGCCCAGCGCCACCGGGATCCTCACGAGACCGCCTCGCTGAGGCGCTCGAGCGCCTCGTCGAGCGGGCCGGAGGTGTCGACGACCGCCGAGGCCACCGCCCGATAGAGGGGGCTGCGCTCGGCGCGCAGACGCGCCAGGGCCGCCGCCGGGTGCTCGCCCAGCAGGGGCCGGTCGCCCCCCGCGACGCGCTCGAGGAGCGTCGCGTCGGGCGCGTCGAGCCAGAGCGTGCGCTCGCCGGCGAGCAGGTCACGCGCGTCGGCGCGCGTGACGACCCCGGCCCCGGTCGCCACCACGGCGTCGGCGTCGAGCGCCTCGACCAGGGCCTCCACCTCGGCGGCGCGGAACCGCTCCTCCCCCGCGTCGCGCAGGTACGTGGCCGCGGGGGTCGCGACGCGCCGGGCGAGCACCTCGTCGGTGTCAAGCACCGCACAGCCCAGGCGTTCGGCCAGGGCCCGGGCCAGCGTCGATTTGCCCGCCCCGGGCAGGCCCACCAGGACGACCCGCGCCACGACTAGCGCGGCCGCGCGGCCGACGCGTGCGAGCCCAGGCCCGCGAGGTAGCCCTCGAGGTTGCGGGTGAACTCCTCGACCGTGTCGCCGCCGAACTTGCGCTGGGCTTCGCGCGCGAGCACGAGCGCCACCATCGCCTCGGCCACGACCCCCAGGGCCGGAACGGCGGTGACGTCGGTGCGCTCCTTGAACGAGACGGTCGACTCGCCCGTCGCCAGGTCGACGGTCTCGAGCACCGGTCGATTCAACGTGGCCAGCGGCTTCATCGAGACCCGCGCCACGATCGGCGCACCCGAGCTCACCCCGCCCTCGAGGCCCCCCGCGTGGTCGCCGCGGCGCTCGAACCCGCCCCCGCGCGCGTGGTCCGGGTTGGCGGCGATGGCGTCGTGGGCGACGCTGCCGCGCTGGGTCGCCTGGGCCGCGCCGTCGCCGATCTCGACGGCCTTGACGGCCTGGATGCTCATCAGCGCCCCGGCTAAGAGTCCGTCGAGTTTGCGGTCCCAGTGGACGTAGCTGCCCAGCCCGACGGGGACCCCGTAGGCGATGACCTCGGCCACTCCGCCGAGCGAGTCGCCCACCTTGGCCGCGGCCCGGATCTCTCGAACCATGGCCTCGGCCGCCGCGGGATCGAGGCAGCGCACCTCGCTCGCGTCGACGCGGGCGAGGTCCCCGGGGCCCGGGCGCGAGCCCGAGGACGCGGCCTCGCCGATGCGCACCACGTGGCTCACGACCGCGACCCCCGACGTCGCGAGGAGAGCCTTGGCCAGGTAGCCCGCGGCCACCCGGGCCGCCGTCTCGCGCGCGCTGGCGCGCTCGAGCACGTCGCGCGCGTCGTCGAAGGAGTATTTGAGCATGCCGGCTAAGTCGGCGTGACCGGGCCGCGGCGCGGTGAGCCGCTTGCTCGGGGCCCCCGGGGCGGCGGACATCTCCGCCTCCCACTTGGGCCACTCGGTGTTCGCGATCTCGACGGCGACCGGCGAGCCGAGGGTGCGCCCGAAGCGCACGCCGCCGAGGAGTCGGACCTCGTCGCGCTCGAAGCGCATGCGGGGTCCCCGCCCGAAGCCGAGCCGGCGCCGTGCCAGTTCGGCGCCGAGGTCGTCGAGGTCGACGGCGAGCCCCGACGGCAGCCCCTCGACCACGACGACGAGTGACGGCCCGTGGCTCTCGCCCGCGGTCAAGAAGCGCAGCATCGCCTCAGTCTACGGAGGCGTCCGCGGCTACTCGTGGGTGTAGAAGGGGTTGGCCCCCGAGGCGTGGTCGGTCACGTCGACCACGCCGGTCAGCTCGGGGATGGCCTCGCGCAGCATCGACTCGATCCCTTGACTGAGCGTCATGCGACTGAGCGCGCACCCCTGGCAGCCGCCCCCGAGGCGCACGTAGGCCACCCGAGCGTCCTCGTCCAGGGCCACGAGCTCACAGCGCCCGCCGTGGCTGGCGATGGCCGGGTTCACCTGCTCGTCGAGGACGCGGGCCGCGACGAGCCCCAAGGGGCCCTCGACCCCGTGGGCGAGGATCTCCTCGGGAATGCCCGGGTTCATCTCCTCGCGGGTGGGCGCGTTCGGGTTCACGAGCACCAGACCGCCCCCGCCCTCGTCGGAGAACTCCAGCCGGCTGCCGCGCAGGCGCTCGACGCTCGCCGCGGGCACCACGAGGGCGAGGTCGCCGTCGTGGCCGACCGCCGCGTCGCTGGGCGCGAGCGCGAGCTCCGAGAAGTACAGGTCGTAGGCGTAGCCCGGACCGCGGGTGCCCGTCACCTCGACCCAGAGGGCGAGGCCCTCGTGGTTGGCCTCGGCGGCGAGGGCCTCGCGCACCACCGATCGGGCCTCGTCGGTGAGGGAGAGGACGTCGAAGGTCTGCACGGTGCTCACGGCGCGAGTTTACGGGTGGGCGGGGCCGACGCGGACGGACGCTAGTTTCGTGCGGTGACCCGACTGCCCCCCGACGCCCACGAGTGGGTGAGCTTCGAGGACCCCGAGCTATCGCGGACCTGGATGTTCGACGTGACCTTCCTCGAGAGCAACTGGACCTGCATCTTCGGCCACGGCTGCCAGGGCGTGCTCACGGGCCCGGCCGCCGAGCTCGTCCAGGGGTGCTGCAGCTACGGCGCCCACCTCTCGGACGAGGCCGACCGCGACCGGGTCGAGCGCGCGGCCGCGCGCCTGAGCGCCGACCAGTGGCAGTTCAAGGCCCGCGGAGCCAAGGGCACCACCAAGGTCTCGCGCTCGGGCGAGATGTCGACCCGCCTCGTTAAGGACGCGTGCATCTTCTTGAACCGGCCGGACTTCCACCGCGGGGCGGGCTGCGCCTTCCACGTGATGGCGCTCGACACCGGGGAGAGCTACGTCGGGCTCAAGCCCGAGGTCTGCTGGCAGCTGCCGCTGCGCCGCGAGGACGAGGTCACCGACGACGGACACGTGATCACCCGGATCGCCCAATGGGACCGTCGGCACTGGGGCGGCGGCGGCGAGGACTTCCACTGGTGGTGCACCGAAGCGCCCGAGGCCTTCGTCGGCCGAACCCGGGTGGCGGACTCGATGCGCGAGGAGCTCGTGGCCATGGTCGGCGACGAGGTCTACGCAATGCTCATGGCCCACCTCGACCGGCGCGCGGCCCAACCCCGGGGGACGCGCCTGGCGCACCCCGTGGTGCGACGTCGGAATTAGAGCGTGTGTTCTATTTGCCCGTAACCTGACTGCCCTGTAACACCCGATCGATACCGTCCTCGACGTGGGCGAGACCTCTTCGACGCCAACCTCTCGGGCAAAAGGCGAGCCCCTGATCTCCTCCACCGGTCAGGTGCTCTCACGTTCGGTCACCTTCCAGTTCGCACTCGACCCCACTGAGGAGCAGCGCACACTCTTCGCCAAGTGCGCCGGGGCGCGACGCTTCACGATCAACCACCATCTCGCCCGGGTGAAGGAGAACCTCACCCTGCGCGCGGCGGAGAGGGATCTCGACTCTGGCGTCGTGACCCCCAGCCTCTCGTGGTCGTGGGTCTCCTTCGTCAATGAGATGAACGCCTGGAAGAACGGCCAGCTCGACTCCTCGCCGGTGGACGAGGACGGCACCCGCGGTCTCGCCTGGCGCCACGAGATCCCCGGTGACGTCTTCGAGTGTGCGAGCGTCGACGCGGCGAGGGCGCTCAAGAACTGGTCGGACTCGAAGAGGGGTGCCCGAAAGGGCGCACCGGTCGGGTTCCCGCGCTTCGCGGCCAAGGGACGGACCACGCCGAGCTTTCGCCTGCGTAACCGGGCGAGGCCCGGCAAGACCCAGACCATCCGGTTCACCGACCCCGCCCACCTGCGCCTGCCCACGATCGGCGAGGTCAGGGTCCTCGGTCCCACCCGCCGGGTGCGGCGCATGATCGACCTCGGGCGCTTCCACGTCTACTCGGCGACGATCACGTTGCGCGGCGGGCGCTGGATCTGCTCCCTGACCGGGGTCGCCGCCCCGTTCCACCCCG
>JAKABC010000201.1 GCA_021802025.1 Actinomycetes bacterium | reverse complement strand
GGACTGGGGCGGGCTGATCGGCCTGCGGGTCGTCACCGGCTCACCCGAGCGCTTCGCCCGTGTCGTTGTCGCCAACACTGGGTTGCCGACTGGGGACCAGCGGATGTCGGAGGCCTTCACGGCGTGGCAGACCTACGCACGCACTTCGCCGACCTTCCCCGTCGGGCGAATCGTGGCCGGCGGGTGCGCCGAGCCTCTCGCTGAGGAGGTCGTCGCCGCCTACGACGCGCCCTTCCCCGACGACTCCTACAAGGAGGCGGCCCGTATCTTCCCGAGCCTCGTGCCCACCACGCCCGACGACCCGGCCGCGCCCGACAACCGCGCCGCGTGGGAGGTCCTACGCGCTTGGCACCGGCCGTTGCTTTGCGCCTTCTCGGACCGCGACCCGATCACGGCGGGGGGCGACCGGCCCTTTCGGGAACTCGTGCCCGGGGCGGTCGGCCAGCCCCACACGACAATCGAGGGCGGTGGTCACTTCCTCCAGGAGGATCGCGGGCCCGAACTGGCGCGCGTCGTGATCGACTTCGTGAGGCGCACGTGAGCGGCGCGCGGGGCTCGGTGCGTCACTACCTGCGCGTCGGCGCGCCGGCAGAGAGGATCTGGCCCCTCATCGGGGACCCCACGCGACTGACCGAGTGGTTCCCGGGGATCACCGACTGCCGCGTCGAAGGGTCCCAGCGAACAATCACCACCGCGACGGGGCTCACGATGGTCGAAGCGCTGCTCACCAACGACCCGCTCGCACACCGGTTCCAGTACCGGATCACCTCGGATCTCGTGCACGAGCACCTCTCCACGATCGACGTCCTCGACCTCGGGGACGGGACCTCGGTCGTCCAGTACAGCTGCGACGCCGACCCAGCGCCGCTCGCCCTCATGATCGCCGGCGGAGCCCTGGACGGACTACGCACCTTGCAACAACTCGTCGAGGAGGAGTGATGGGCCGCAAGATCCTGTTCGTTACCACCGATCAGCAGCGCTACGACACCCTGGGGTGCAACGGGGGCCAGCTAGCGCGCACACCCGTGGTGGACGCCCTTGCCCACGAGGGGATTCGCTACGAGCGAGCCATCCCCCAGTCGGTCGTCTGCATGCCCTCGCGAGCGACGATGATCACCGGCCAGCACCCCTCGACGCACGGGGTGTGGATGAACGGCGTCCCCCTGCCCACCGACGCCCCGTCGGTCGCCGACACGTTACTCCGGGCTGGGTACCGGACGGCCCTCATCGGCAAGGCCCACTTCGAGCCGTACTTCGACGCCTTCGGCCGGTTCCTCGAGAACACACTCGGGAGCGTCGGCACGACGCCCCCCGGGGGCACCCACCGGGGCTTTCAGCACCTTGAGATGGCGACGCACGGCGTGATGGGAAACCTCCACTACGCGCGCTGGATGCGCGAGAACCACCCCGAGATGCTCGGCCAGTTCTACGCCACGGTCGACGCCGACCTCCAGGTGAACTCGGCCGGCGGCGGGGACACCGGAGCACCCCAGGTGAAGGTGAACCAGGTGCCCCGCGACTGGTACCACACCGAATGGGTCGCCGACCGTACGATCGCCTGGCTCGACGGCCTCGACACAGACGAAGACTGGTTCTGCTGGATGAGCTTCCCCGATCCACACCACCCCTGGGACCCGCCCGAGTCCGAGATGGGGCGCGTCAACTGGCGTGACGTCGACCTGCCGGTCGGGTATCCCACCTCACCCGCCGCCCGCGAGGCCCTCCTCGACGCCAAGCCGCGGCACTGGCGCCTCTGGTACGACGGCACGCTGGTGTCGAACTACGAGGCGCCCGCGCGGTGGGTCCCGGCGACGCTCACTCCCGACCAGGTCCGTGAGGTGAACGCCCGTAACGCCGTCGAGGTCGAGCTGATTGACGAGGCCCTCGGCCGCGTGCTGCGAGCGATCGCGGCGCGGGGGTGGGGCGACGACGTCGACGTGATCTTCACCACTGACCACGGGGAGCTCCAGGGCGACTTCGGCCTGCTCTTCAAGGGCCCGTACCACGTCGACGCGCTGATGCGCCTACCCCTCATCTGGCGACCGGCCCCTTCGGCCGTTGTCCCGCCGGCGGTGATCCGACGCCCCGTCGGCCTGGTCGACCTCGCGCCGACCTTCTGCACGATCGCCGGCGTCCCGATTCCGAACACCTTCGAGGGAACGGCGCTGCCCACAGACCCCAACGACTCGCGCGACCCCGTGCTCACCGAGTGGGACTCGGCCCTCTTCGGGGTCGACGTGCACCTGCGCACCATCACCCACGACGACGTCGTCTGCACCACGTACCTCCCGGGGACCGTCCACGACGGCACGGAGGGCGAGCTCTACGACCTCGCAGACGATCCCTTGCAGCACGAGAACCACTTCGACGACCGGTCACGACGAGCCCGCCGCGACGACCTGATTGACGAGATGCGCACGCTGCGACCCCCCGAGACCTCGCCGCGACGAGCCCTCATCGCCCCGGTATGACCTGGTCGAGCGAGGATGGGGGGCCCGAACGGATGCAGTGGGCCGACGGAGGCCTGCACCTGGGGCCGACGAGCCGTCTCACCGTCACGAAACGCGAGACCCTGGTCGCGACGATGTGCGTCTGGGGCGGTGACCGGCTCTACCTGCTCACCCACTCGGGCGGGGAGGACGCGACCTTGGCCGTCGAGGAGATCGACCCCCTCACCCTCGCCACCCGACGCTCGACCGGTGAGCTGCCCGCGGGGCCCATCTGGCCGGGCGGGCTTGCCGCTCTCCCCGACGGGTCACTCCACGCCGTCGTCGGCCGCTGGGCCTACCGCTTCAGCGAGGACCTCGAGGTCCTCGCTCGTCGTGAGTTACCGCGCGCGGCTCCCTACAACTCCTTCGTAACGCTGCGCGACGGGAGGCTCGTC
>JAKABC010000024.1 GCA_021802025.1 Actinomycetes bacterium | reverse complement strand
TCAGGAGGGGCCACGACCGCGGCGGCCTTCTTCGCCTTGGTGACCGGTGCGGCCTTGGCGAGGGGTCCCGCCTTGGCGGCGGAGCGGGTCCGGGCGGGGGGCTCGACCACGGTCGTCGGCTCGGCCTTGGTCGCCCGGGCCGCGCGCTTGGCCGGGGCCTTGGCCACGGGGACCGGGGCCTTCGCGGTCGCCTTCTTCGCGGCGCGCTTGGCCGTCGGCGCGGCGGGGGCCTCGACCGTGGCGGCCTTCTTCGCTCGGCGCAGGACCTTGGGGTTGCGCACCGGGAGGCGCGTGGTGAAGACCCACCCCACGCCGCGCACCGGCTTGCCCCCGACCAGGCGCCCCTCGTCGAAGAGCCACGGGTACTCCTCTTGGAACTCCTGGAACGAGTCGTTCGACAACACGACCGCGCCGATGCGGTCAGCGATCTTCAAGATGAAGGCGTCCCCCCGGCCGATCGCCCCGGCCGGGGGCGTCACGACCTCGCCGGCCAAGATGGCCTCGCCAAAGGCGGCCCGCTCGGCGGCCGGCACCCGGTGCTCGAAGGTGGCGTCCACCACGACGATCACGTCGGCGCCGGGGTTCTCCTCGATGTAGGCGCGCACCGCCTCGTCGAGCTGGGCGAGGCTCGGTGTGACGCGTCCCTCGGTCGCGATGTTCGAGCCGTCGACGACGACGCGCGCCTTGGCGCGCGCGGCACTCACCCGACGGCCCGGGCGAGCAGGTCGGCCTGCTCGGCGCCGTGGACGAGTCCGCTGCCGGTGGCCGGGCTGGCCGACTCGGCGCGCGCGACGTGGGCCACCGCGCGCTCGCGCAGGTGGGCGTGGAGCCGGTGGTGCACGAAGGGCCACGCCCCCATGTTCTCGGGCTCCTCCTGGAGCCACACCACCTCGCTCACGCCGGGGTAGCCGGCGAGCACCTCCTCGATCGCCGCGGCCGGCCACGGGTAGAGCTGCTCGACGCGCACGACCGCGACGGCGCGCGCGCCGACCTCGTCGCGCCGGGCCAGCGCCTCGTGGGCCACCTTGCCCGAGGCGAGGACCACTCGGGTCACGCTCGCGCGCTCGGCCGCCGGGTCGTCGAGGACGCTGCGGAACGAGCCCGTGACGAGTGCGTCGAGCGGCGAGCGGGTCACCACGGCGCGCAGCATCGACTTGGGCGTGAAGACCACGAGGGGGGTCACCCGCTCGCGCTTGACCTGAGCGCGCAGGAGGTGAAAGTACTGCGCCGCCGTGGTCGGCTGGGCCACGCGGATGTTGTTGCGCGCCGAGAGCGAGAGGAACCGCTCGATCCGTCCGCTCGAGTGCTCGGGGCCCTGGCCCTCGTAGCCGTGGGGCAGGAGCATGACCAGCCCGGCGTGCTGGCCCCACTTGTCCTCGGCGGCGACGAGGAAGTTGTCGATGATGATCTCGGCCCCGTTGGCGAAGTCGCCGAACTGGGCCTCCCAGACGACGAGCGAGCGGGGCGCCTCGACCGAGTAGCCGTACTCGAAGCCGAGCGCCGCGTACTCCGAGAGCAGCGAGTCGCGCACGGTGATGAAGCCCGGCGCGCCCAACTCGGCGAGTGGCACCACCTGCTCGCCGGTCTCGTAGTCGATCAGGGCCGCGTGACGGTGCGAGAAGGTCCCGCGACGCGAGTCCTGTCCGGTGAGGCGCACGTTGGTGCCCTCGAGGGCGAGCGTGCCCAGGGCCAGCGCCTCGCCGAAGGCCCAGTCGACCTCACCCGCGTCGAGCTGGGCCAGGCGCTGGGTGAACTGGCGCTCGAGCTTGGGGTGCACCACGAACCCCTCGGGGCCCCGCAGGGTGGCTCGGGCCACGCTGAGCAGCGTCTCGCGGGCCACGCCCGTCTCGGGCGCCGGGGGGTCGGTCGGGACCTCGGCCACCGGCACGCCGCTCAGCTGGGGCACGGGCACCGTGCGGACCTCGTCGAGCACGCTCTGCAGACGGGCGTTGAACTCGTCGAGGAACGACTCGGCCTCCTCGAGCGAGATGTCGCCCCGCCGCACCAGGGTCTCGGTGTAGATCTTGCGCACGCTGCGCATCTGATCGATCACCTTGTACATGAGGGGCTGGGTGTAGCTCGGGTCGTCGCCCTCGTTGTGGCCGTGGCGCCGGTAGCAGACGACGTCGACGACGACGTCACGCTGGAAGGCCTGGCGGTACTCGAAGGCGAGCCGGGCCACCCGCGCGCAGGCCTCGGGGTCGTCGCCGTTCACGTGGAAGATGGGCGCCTGGATCATCTTGGCGACGTCGGTCGTGTACTGGCTCGAGCGGGCCGACTCGGGGGCGGTCGTGAAGCCCAGCTGGTTGTTGATCACGAGGTGGATCGCCCCGCCGACGTGGTAGCCGGCGAGCTGGGAGAGGTTGAGGGTCTCGGCGACGACCCCCTGACCGGCGAAGGCGGCGTCCCCGTGGATCAGGATCGGCAGGTAGGGGTAGAAGCCGTAGAGGGCGGCGTTGGGCGCCACGGCCGGCGGGCGCAGGACCAGGTCCTGCTTGGCGCGCACGATCCCCTCGGCCACCGGGCTCACCGCCTCGAGATGGCTCGGGTTCGAGGCCATCGAGACCTCGATGGTCGAGCCGGAGGGGTTCTTGAAGACCCCGCGGGCCCCCTTGTGGTACTTGACGTCGCCGCTGCCCTGGACGCTCTCGGGGTCGAGGTTGCCCTCGAACTCCGAGAAGATGTCGCTGTAGGACTTGCCCACGACGTTCGCCAGCACGTTGAGCCGTCCCCGGTGGGCCATGCCGATGACCGCCTCGGCGAGTCCGGCGTCGGCCGCCAGGTCGAGGATGGTCTGGAGCGCGACGATGGTCGACTCGGCGCCCTCGAGCCCGAAGCGCTTCTGGCCGACGTAGCGCGAGTGCAAGAACCGCTCGAAGACCTCGGCCTCGGTCAGCGAGGCGAGGATTCGGCGCTGCTCCTCGGGCGAGGTGGTCGCGCGCACCCCCTCGACCCGCTCTTGGATCCAGCGCTTCTGGACCGGGTCGAGGATGTGACCGTACTCCACCCCCATCGTGCGGCAGTACGCCTCACGCAACAGGGCGAGGATCTCCTCGAGGGTCGCCTCGGCGCGCCCGCCCAGTCCGTCGACGACGAAGGTCCGTTGGAGGTCCCAGATCGTGAGGCCGTAGGTGGCCAGGTCGAGCTCGGGGTGCAGCGGCGGCGGCTCGCTCGAGAGGGGGTCGAGGTGGGCGGCGAGGTGGCCGCGCACCCGGTACATGTTGATCAGCTCTTGGACCCGGACCTGCTTCAAGACTCGCTCGGCCTCGCCCTCGGCGCCCACCGCGTTGGTGTCGGTGGACCAGCGAGCCGGCTCGTAGGGGATGCCCAGCGAGGCGAAGACGTCGTCGTAGAAGCCGTGGCCGCCGGTCAGGCACTCGGCCACGTACTTGAGGAAGAGGCCCGACTCGGCCCCCTGGATGATCCGGTGGTCGTAGGTGGAGGTGAGGTTGAGGACCTTGCCGACGCCCATCTCGGCCAGCGCGCGCGGGTCGGCCGCCTCGAAACCGGCGGGCCAGGCGAGCGCCCCGACCCCGATGATCGCGCCCTGGCCGGGCATGAGTCGGGGCACCGACTGGACCGTGCCCAGGGTGCCCGGGTTGGTGAGCGACACCGTCGCGCCAACGAGGTCGTCGGCGCCGACGGCGCCCGCGTGGACCTTGCGCACGAGGTCCTCGTAACGCAGCAAGAAGTCGCGGAAGCCGAGCGTGTCGGCGTCGCGCACCACCGGCACCAGCAACCCGCGCGAGCCGTCCTTGCGCTCCACGTCGACCGCCAGGCCGAGACCCACGCGCTCGTGGTGACGCACCCCCGGGGTGCCCTTGGCGTCGACGGCCTCGACGAAGGCAGCGTTGAGCGAGGGAACGGCGAGCAGACCCTTCACCACGGCGTAGGCGATGAGATGGGTGTAGGAGACCTTCGCGCCCGTCGTGCGCGCGAGCGACTCGTTGAGGGCGGCCCGGTTGATCTCGAGCAGACGTGCCGACACCGTGCGCACGCTCGTCGCGGTGGGGATGGCGAGACTCGCGGTCATGTTCGCCACGACGCGGGCGGCCGCGCCGCGCAACGGGACCGCCGCCTCGGCGTCCTCGTCGCGCGTTGCCACCGGCGCCGGCTCGGACGACGCCACGGGCGCCCCGGCCACCGTGGGCACCGTCGAGCGCTGGTAGTCGACGAAGAACTCCCGCCAACTCGCCGAGACCGACGTGGCGTCGGCGAGGTAGCGGTCGTAGAGGTCGTCTACGAGCCAGGCGTTGGGACCGAACGACCCGCTCGCGCGCCGACCGGGGGGGATCGAGGGCGCAGTCACGGTGTCCAGACTAGGGCCGACACCTCGAGAACGACGAAGGGGGCGGGCGCGCCGCTAGGTTCGCACAGTGACCCGGACCGACCGCCCCGGTACCCTCCACTTCGTCGCCGACGGACCCGTGGCGGGGCTCGCCCTGGCTCGGCGGCCCCTCGAGCTCCCCCGCGCGACGCTGGTGTGCGTCCACGGCGCGCTGGACCGCGCCGCGTCCTTCGCCCGGCTCACGCGGCGCCTCCGCGACGTCGAGGTCGTCGCCTACGACCGACGCGGCTACCAGGGGTCGCGCAACCTCGGCGTGGGCGACCTCGCCGACCACGTCGAGGACCTCGTGCGGGTCGTGGCCGCGGCGACGCGCGGCCCGGTCGTCGTCCTCGGCCACAGCTTCGGCGGCCTGGTCGCCATGGGCGCCGCCCTGCGCGCGCCCGAGTCCATCGCCGCCGTCGTCGCCTACGAGTCCCCCTTCCCCTGGCTCGTGCGCCGGCCCGGCGCGCCCACGCCCGCCGGGGACGATCCCCGACTCGAGGCCGAGCGGTTCTTCCGTCGCGTCGTCTCGGACGCGGCCTGGGAGCGCCTCAACGAGCGCCAGCGCGACTCGCGCCGCGCCGACGGGCCGGCCCTGCGCGCGGACTTGACGGCGCTCACGGGTCCGCGCCCCTTCGACCCCGCCGATCTCGCGGTGCCGGTCGTCTACGCCTTTGGCGGTGCGGGTCACGCGGCGCACTACCGCACCCTCGCGCGCGCGCTCGAAGACGTGAACCCCCTCGTGCGCGCCGTCGAGATTCCCGGCGCGGTCCACGGGGCCCATCTGTCGAGCCCGGACGAGCTCGCCGCGCTCGTCGAGACGGCCTTAGAGGACGCGTGCGCGTCGGCCTGACCGGAGCGAGCGGCCTGCTCGGGCGCGCGCTCACCGACGCACTCTCGCAGCGCGGCGATGAGGTCGTCGTCTTCACGCGGCCCGGTTCGACCCCCTCCCCTCACCCGACCCTCGACTGGGACCCGCTTCGCCAGTCGATCGCCCCCGCGGACTTCGAGCGCGTCGGTGAGCTCGACGCCGTGGTCAACCTCGCCGGGGCGGGGATCGGCGATCGGCGCTGGACACTCGCGCGCCGACGCGAGATCCGTGACTCTCGACTCAGCGTGACCCGCTTTCTCTGCGAGCTCCTCGCGCGCGCCGGGTCCCGGGGCCACCTGGTGAGCGCGTCGGCGATCGGCTACTACGGGCTTCGCGGGGACGAGACCCTCGACGAGGCCTCCACCCCGGGCGAGGGCTTCCTCGCCGACGTCTGCGTCGCCTGGGAGGACGCGGCGACCGGCTACGCCGTGGCCGGTGGCGAGGTCGCGACCCTGCGCACCGGCATCGTCCTCGACGCTCGCGGGGGCGCTCTCGCTCGCCAGCTCCCACTCTTTCGACGCGGGCTGGGCGGCCGTCTCGGGCCGGGGACGCAGTGGGTCAGTCCCATCTCGCTCGAGGACCACGTGCGCGCGACCCTCTTCACCCTCGACCACCGTCTCACCGGTGCGCTGAACCTGGTCGCCCCCTCGCCCACCACCAACGCCGGTTTGACGCGCGCCCTTTCGCGCGCGCTCGGCCGCCCCGGCCGGTTCGCGGTCCCGTCGTTCGCCCTGCGCCTGGCGCTGGGCCGCCAAATGGCCGACGAGCTCGTGCTCGCGAGCCAGCGCGTCGTCCCGACCCGGCTCCTCGGCGCGGGATTCGCCTTCGAGCACGCCACCGTCGAGGAGATCGTGCGCGCCGCCCTCAACTAGGGCCTGGGTAGGGTGGGGACGACCCGACCGAAAGGCCCCGCCATTCAACCCCTGCGGATAGCGTTCGCCGCGGCCGCCCTGGTCGCCGCCCTCGTCGTCGCCACCCCGCGCGCCGACGCCGCCGGGGCGATCACCGTGGGCGAGGTCCCCGGAGCCCCCCCGACGAGCATCTTCCCGCTCGAGGGGTGCGCCCAGGACAGCCTCGCCAACGTCCAGCAGTTCCAGGACCTGCTCTTTCGACCCCTCTACTGGTTCGGCCTCTCGGGCTCACCGGGCTACCAGGCCGCGCTCTCACCGGCCACCACGCCCACGACCAACCCCTCGACGACTCAGGTGAGCTTCACCCTGCGCGGCTGGCGCTTCGCCGACGGGCGCCTCGTCGACGGCACGAGCGTCCTGTTCTTCTTGAACCTGGTGGAGGCCGACCCCAGTGCGTTCTGCAACGCCGTCGCGGCGCGCGGGATACCCGCGGGACTGCGCGCGGTACGGGTCCAGGGCGACCTCGTCACCTTGACCTTCTCGACGCGGGTCAACATCGACTGGCTGATGGGCAACGACCTGTCCAACGTCGTGCCCCTCGACCCCGCGTGGAGCCGCTCGCAGTCGGGCCCGCAGCCGGCGTGCGCCAACGGGACCTACGGCGCCGCGCGCACGCTCGCCGCCTGTCGCCTGGTCCTCACCTACCTCCAGCGCCTGGGCACGACGACCACGGACTTCACCTCGGGCTTCTGGCAGGGAGGGGTCGACGGCCCCTGGCGCCTCGGCGCCTTCGACGCGTCCGGCGACGCCACCCTCCTCGCCAACCCCCACTACTCGGGCCCGGTGCGCCCCCGCGTCGGCGTCGTGCGCCTGGTGGCCTTCGACTCCTACGCCGCCGAGGAGAGCGCCCTCGCCCAGGGCGCCCTCGACGTGGGAACGGTCCCGGACTCGGCTATCCCGGCGGGATCCACGAACGCCCCCACCCTCGCGGCTCACGACACCCTCTACGCGACGCCCTTTTGGGGGTTCGGCGGGATCGAGGTCAACTTCGCGGCCACCGGCGCCGGCGGACCCCTCGTGGCCCAGGGGTACCTGCGCGGCGCCCTCGAGCAGGCGATCGACCAGAGGTCCCTCATAAATACGGTCTTCCACGGCCGGGCCGCGGGGGGGGCGAGCCCGATCCCGCCCTCGACCCCCGTGGCCCTGGCCAAGGTCACCGGCCCCTACCCCAGCGACCCGGCGGCCGCGCGCCGGGCGCTCGCAAGCCACGGCTGGAGCCTCGCCGGCGGGTCCGCGACCTGCACCGCCCCCGGCACGGGGCCCTCCCAGTGCGGCGCCGGAATCGCCCCGGGTCAGACGCTGTCGCTCACCCTGGTCGTGGCGAGTGGCGACCCCGCCCTCAACCAGGAGCTGGCCCTGGTGAGGGCCGACTGGGCCGCCCTCGGGGTGTCGCTGAGTGTCACCTTCGACACCTCCTCGAGCGTCGCGGCGGACTGTGCGGCAGCGACCACCGTCGACCTGTGCTGGTCGGGCCAGGGCTGGTCGTACCTGTCCGACTACTACCCCTCGGGCGACCCCTTCTATTCGTCGTCCGCCTCGGCGAGCCTCGGGGGCTTCGCCCCGCCCGTCCTCGTCCACTGGCTGGCGCTCGTGGAGATCCGTCGCGGCGAGCTCTCGGGCTACGGCGCCTACATGGCCCAGGCGCTGCCCGTCCTCTACCTCCCCACGCCCGACACCCTCTGGGAGGTCTCGACCAGCCTCGCGAGCGTCCACCCACTACGGCCCTGCCCGACCGGGGTGCTGACCCCGGAGTACTGGTCCCTCACCTAGAAGCGAACCCGGCGTGCCATTTTCCTCATCAGAGGAATTTTTATTCATCTCTTAGCTCGCAGGGGCTGGTCGGTGTGATTCGGCTCTGGGTCTTTTCTCAAGCCCCTGTCAGTTCCCGCCACCTTGTATCGCCTGACCCTGGGCTATCGTGACCATTCAGTCACCGACGTGGTGAATCGAGGCGGGATCGCAACGATCCCGTGGGGAGGAAGTAATGAGATTTACACGAAAGTTACGGTTGCTGGTCACCGTTGGTGCAGCCGCCGGTGCGATTGCGCTCGGAGCGCTAGCCACCGGGGTCGCCAACAGTGGGGCCTCCGCCCCGAGTGGCACGTTGGTTTACGCGGAGGGTCCGGGGGCTGCCCCGAACTACATCTTCCCGTATATGAGCTGCACCTACTTCTCGGTGGACAACATCAACCAGTTTGAGGACCTGATGTACCGACCGCTGTACTGGTTCGGTCTGGGTGCGTCCGCGGCGATCGTTGACAAGCCCCAGGTCGGTGCCGAGGCCCCGAACGGACTGTCGCTCGCGGCGGCCCCGGTCTACAGCAACGGCAACAAGACCGTCACCATCAAGATGGGCGACTACCAGTTCTACGACGGCCAGCCCGTGAACGCCCAGTCGGTGCTGTTCTTCTTGAACCTGTACCACTCCGACCCGACGGCCTACTGCGGCTACGTGCCGGGCTACGGCATCCCCGACCAGGTGAGCTCGGTCTCGTCACCGAACTCCAAGACCGTCGTCATCAACTTCAAGTCCGCGGTTAACCCGGGCTGGATGACGTACAACTACCTGTCGGAGATCACCCCGTTCCCCGACGCCTGGGACGTGAGCGGCGCCAACTCGACGTCGACGTGCGCGACCGGCACCTACGGTGCGGCCTCCACGGACACGGCCTGCAAGGCGGTCGTGACCTACCTGCAGCAGTACGCCACGACGACCTCGGACTACGCGAACACGTTCTGGCAGTCCGGCTCGGACGGCCCGTACCTGCTCAAGTCGTTCGACAACCTCGGCAACGCGACCTTCGTGCCCAACCCGAAGTACGCGGGCCCGGTCAAGAGCTCGGTCGCTGAGGTCCAGGAGAAGGCCTACACCTCGGCCCAGGCCGAGGCCAACGACCTGCGCGCGGGCGTGGTCGACCTTGGTTACATCGACACCTCGTACCTGAGCAAGCCAGCTCCGGCACCGGGCAAGGTCGGTCCGAACTGGTCGGCGATTGCGAACAACTACAACATCATCGCGAGTGCCGGTGACTGGGGTATGGACTACGCGGCGTACAACTTCAACCCGAAGAACCCGTTCGCGAAGTACCTCGACCAGCTCTACATCCGCCAGGCGCTCCAGGACGGAGTGAACCAGAAGGGGATCATCGCGAAGCTGGACAAGGGCTACGGGCTCATCTCGGACAACCCGCTGCCGCCGTCGGCCTCGCCGTCGATCGGCAAGGTGCCGCCCTACATGTACCCCTACAACCTGAAGAAGGCCGCTTCGCTGCTCGCCTCGCACGGTTGGAAGAAGATCCACGGGGCCCTGCTCTGTGAGAAGCCCGGTACGGCCAAGGCCGACTGCGGTAAGGGGATCAAGAAGGGCAACCGTCTGACGATCCGCTTCGAGTACGGGACCGGCACGCCGGCCTTCACCCAGACGGTGGAGACCATGCTGTCGGCCTGGGGCTCGCTCGGCATCAAGACGATGCAGCTCGGTGAGCCGTTCAACAACGTCATCTCCGACTGCGCCGCTCACGCCACCAACTGGGACGTGTGTGACTGGGGTGCGGGCTGGATCTACGCTCCGGACTACTACCCCTCCGGTGAGTGGGGCTTCGTCCCGGGTGCCAGCTTCAACATCGGTGACTACAACAACCCGACGATGACGGCCATCATCAAGACGACGACGTTCGGTACGGCCACCCTGACGAGGTACGCCCAGTACTTCGAGCAGCAGGTGCCGGTGCTGTTCCAGCCGAACTCCTTCACCCCGGGCGAGGTGAAGAAGAACGTCGGTGTCCACGACATCGGCTTCACGCCGAACCCGCTGCAGAACTTCAACCCGGAGTACTTCTACTTCAAGTAGACCTCCCGGTCGGTTCTAACGACCCGAGACCCGGGCCCCGAAAGGGGCCCGGGTCTCGGCTTTTGGACCCGGCCCGCAACGAGCAATTTCGGTCGCGCTGCTAGAGTTTGGCCATGTTCGCCTACGTCGTCCGGCGCCTGGTGCAGAGCCTGATCGTGCTCTTCATCGTGCTGGTCTTCACCTTCACCCTGCCCTACTTCGAACCCCACGGCATCCTCGCCCCGGCCTACGTCGTGCTCGGCACGAGGGCTTCGCCGGCCAACGTGCACACCTGGGGCGTCCAGCACGGGATGTACCATCCGTATCTCGTGCGGCTCTGGGACTACATCGTCCAGGTCGTCTGGCACCACAACCTGGGCTTCTCCTACAAGCAGAACCTCTCGGTGTGGGGGATCATCTCGCTCTACGTGCCCCGGACCGTCTGGCTCGCCCTCACGGCCCTCGTGCTGACCTTTGTCATCGCGGTGCCCCTGGGCATCTTCCAGGCCAACAAGCGCAACACCGTCTTCGACTACACCGCGACCGGCTCGGCCTTCATCCTCTACGCGATCCCGTCGTTCCTGCTCTGCCTGCTCGTGCTGCAGGCCTTCAGCTTCGGCATCACGCACCTGCCGGCCAGCCCGCCCTCGGGCGTGGCGCCGTGGGCCATCTTCACCGACCCCGTCGGGTTCATCCTCCCGGTGGGCACGCTCACGCTGCTCAGCGTCGCGCTCATCAGTCGCTTCATGCGCGGCACCGTCCTCGAGGTGCTCGTCCAGGACTACATCCGCACCGCGCGGGCCAAGGGCTGCTCCAACCGGCGGGTCCTCTTCGCCCACGCCTTCCGCAACGCCCTCGGTCCCATCGTCACGATCCTCGGCCTGTCGATCCCCGCGCTCTTCGGTGGCGCCCTCATCATCGAGAGCGTCTTCAACTACGCCGGACTGGGCATCGAGACGGTGAACGCCGCGACCTACCTCGACTCGCCCACGGTGCTCGGGATCACCCTCCTCGTCTCCATCTTCACCCTATTGGGGAACCTCATCGCGGACATCTTGCTGGGCGTGGTCAACCCCCGCATTCGAATTCAAGGAGAGCAGTGACCACCGAGAAGACCACCCAGGATCTCGAGGATCGCGAGGTCCCGCACTCGCCGCTCGCCGGCCCCCTCGACGCACGCACCGTGGCCCCCGAGGGCGTCAGCGACGGGCCCGGCGTGGTCATCCCGATGTGGCGCCAGCGGGTGCGCATCTTCATGCACAACAAGCTGGCGATCGCCTCGGTGGTCTACCTCGTGCTCGTCACCCTGTTCTGCTTCCTCTGGCCGCACATCCACCCGACCAACCAGACCAACCAGAACCTGGCCCTCACCCAGCCGTTCAACGCCCCACCGTCGGCCCAGCACCCCCTGGGGACGGACTCCAACGGCTTCGACGTCCTCGGGCGCATCGCCTTCGGCGGCGAGTACT
This sequence comes from Actinomycetes bacterium, assembly GCA_021802025.1. GTDB lineage: Bacteria > Actinomycetota > Acidimicrobiia > Acidimicrobiales > RAAP-2 > RAAP-2. Next base: position 4,110 of record JAKABC010000024.1, on the reverse strand, counting down.
CGCTCACGGTCGGGTTCCTCGCCGGCGTCGTGACTATCATCATCGGCACCGTCTACGGCATGGTCTCGGGCTTCGTGGGCGGGATCGTTGACACGGTGCTGATGCGCATCCTCGACGCGGCGCTGTCGATCCCTCTCTTGTTCCTGCTCATCACCCTGGTCACCCTGTTCTCGCGATCGGCGACCTTCCTGATCTTGTTGATCGGGCTCACCGGGTGGTTCGGCAATGCGCGTATCGTGCGCGGCGACGCGCTCCTCATCCGGCGCCTCGAGTACTCCCAGGCCGCCACGGCGATGGGGGCGAGTAAGTGGCACATCATCCGCCGACACGTCTTTCCCAACTCGATCAGCAACATCGTGACCGTGGGCACCTTCTCGGTGGCCGACGCCATCCTCTTCCTCTCGACCCTCGGCTTCCTCGGGTTGGGCATCCAGCCGCCCAACACCGACTGGGGGACGATGCTCCAGAACGGGTCCGACCAGATCGCCAACGGCTACTGGTGGGAGATCTACCCGCTGGCGGCGATCTTCATCCTCGTGGTGGTCGCGATCAACTACATCGGTGACGCCCTGCGCGACGCCTTCGAGGTCCGCCTGATCGAGCGTTGAGCCCGGTGCGAGGGCACCGGGACTCGTCGCCGGTCCGCTGACGCCCTCGAGGCGAGCGCCTTCGCGGGGGGAAGACCGGGCCTAGTGAGTGGGCGTCGCGCCGGCCGTCGGGGCGCCGCTCAGGCTCACCGGGGTCCGCAGCGGGAAGTGGCACGCCGCCTGCTGGTTCGGCCCGAAGGACCGCAGCGGCGGCTCCTCGGCCGCGCACACGTCCTGGGCCCGGGGGCAGCGGGTGCGGAACCGGCAGCCCGACGGGGGGTTCACCGCCGAGGGCAGCTCCCCGCGCACCTGGATGCCCCGGCGCGCGCGCGCGGCCTCGGGCTCGGGCACGGGCACCGCGTCGAGGAGGCCCTGGGTGTAGGGGTGGGCCGGGGTGCGAAAGACCGCCTCGGCGTCGCCGATCTCGACGATCTTGCCCAGGTACATGACGCCGATCGTGTCGGCCATGTAGTAGACGACCGCGAGGTCGTGGCTGACGAAGACGTAGGTGAGGCTGTGCTCCTTCTGGAGGTCCTTCATCAGGTTGAGGATCTGGGCCTGGATCGAGACGTCGAGGGCCGACACGGGCTCGTCGGCCACGATGAGTCGGGGGTTGAGCGCGAGGGCCCGCGCGAGACCGATGCGCTGGCGCTGGCCACCGGAGAACTCGTGGGGGTAGCGGTCCGCGGCCATGCGCTCGAGGCCCACCACGCGCAAGAGCTCCTCCACGCGGGCGCGCTGCTCGATGCGGGTCCCCTGGCGCTGGATGCGAAGGGGTTCGGCCAGGATGTCGCCCACCGTCATGCGGGGGTTGAGCGAGGAGTACGGGTCCTGGAACATCATCTGGCGGTCGCGCCGCTGGGCCCGCGTGGGCTTGTGGCGGCGCGAGGAGATGAGGTCCCCGTCGAAGTAGATCTCGCCGGCGGTGGGGTGCTCGAGGCCCACGATCATGCGCCCGATCGTGGTCTTGCCGCAGCCGGACTCGCCCACGAGCCCGAAGGTCTCGCCGGCGCGAATCGAGAACGAAACGTCCGAGACGGCGTGGATCGCCCCGACCTTGTGCCGGACTAGACCGGCCTTGATGGAGAACTCCTTGACGAGCCCCTCGATCCTGAGGATCTCGGGACGCTCGGTCGTGCTCAGAGCGGCCGCCTCGGCCGCGCGGACCTCGACGGGCACCGGGCCGTTCACCGGGTGGAAGCAGGCGAACTCGTGCTCGCCCTCGGCGGTGAGCGGGGGGTCCTCGCGGCGGCACTGGTCGGTGGCGTAGGCACAGCGCGGCGCGAAGCGACAGCCGATGATCTCCTTGGAGAGGTCGGGTGGCAGCCCCGCGATCGAGTCGAGCCGGTGCTTGGAGGCCAGCTCCAGGTTGGGCATCGAGGCCAGCAGCGCCTGGGCGTAGGGGTGGCGCATGTGGTGGAAGAGCTCGTTGGTCTCGGCCTGCTCGGCCTTCTTCCCGCCGTACATCACGACGACCCGGTCGGCGCGACCGGCGATGACGCCCATGTCGTGGGTGATGAGCAGGACGCCCATGTTGAGCTCAGAGCGCAGGTTGTCGATAAGGTCGAGGATCTGGGCCTGGATGGTCACGTCCAACGCCGTCGTCGGCTCGTCGGCGATCAGGAGCTTCGGCCGGCAGACCAGCCCCATCGCGATGATCACGCGCTGGCGCAGCCCCCCCGAGAGCTCGAAGGGGTACTGGTCCAGGCGCTCGGCCGGCCGGGGCATCTCGACCATCTCGAGGACCTCGAGGGCGCGCTTGCGGGCCTCTTCGGCCGAGGCCCCCTCGTGGATCTGGAGCCCCTCGCCGATCTGCTTGCCGATCTTGGTCGTCGGGTTGAGCGAGCTCATCGGGTCCTGGGGGATGAGCGCGACCGACTTGCCCCGGTGGTGGCGCATCTCCTTCTCGCTCAACGTGGCGAGGTCCACGTCCTCGAGGAGGATCCGCCCCCCGGCGATGTGCCCGTTGGGCGGAAGGAGCCGCATGATGGAAAGGCCCGTCGTCGTCTTTCCGCAGCCCGACTCGCCCACGAGGCCGACGCACTCGCCCGGTTCGATCCGGAACGAGAAGTCGTCGACGGCCGAGGCGACCGAGGCGCGAGAAGCGAACTGGACCTTGAGGTTCTCGACCGAGAGCAGAGAGGCCATAACCGCTCAATCCTACCGTTTTTGGCCCGACGACCCTAGTCAGAGGGTCCCGGCCGCTCCCCCTCGACGGCTCGAGGCAGCCGCCAGGAGACCCGGTGCAGGGGCGTGGGGCCGAGGCGGCGCAGGGCGGCGAGGTGCTCGGGTGTGCCGTAGCCCTTGTTGTGGTCCCACCCGTAGTCGGGCCACTCGGTGGCCAGCGCACCCATGAGGTCGTCGCGCGCCACCTTGGCCAGCACCGCGGCCGCGGCGATCGAGGCGCAGTGGAGGTCACCCTTGACGACCGGGGTCACCGCGAGCCGCTCGGCCCGTGACGGGGGCGGGATCGGGGCCCCGAGCACGACGTCGCGCGGCACCGCGAGGAGGTTCCAGGGCCCGTCGACGAGGGCGTGGGTCGGCCAGGGCGTGAGCCCGTCGAGCGCACGTGCGGCCGCCACGGCGAGGGCGGTGGTCATCCCCCACGCGTCGACCTCCTCGGCGCTGGCCGAACCCATGCCCCAGGCGCTGGCCCACTCGCGCAGGGGCCCCACGAGCGCTCGCCGACGCCCCGGGGTGAGTCGCTTGGAGTCGGTCAACCCCTCGGGGGGATCGCTCGCGCGCTCGAGGAGCACGGCGCCCACGCACACCGGTCCGGCGAGGGCGCCTCGTCCGACCTCGTCGACCCCGACCACGACGTGGCCCGCGGCGAGGAGCGCCCGCTCGCGCGCCAAGAGGTCCACCGGGGCCGCCACCGCGCCCACGGTACAAGGGCCGTCGACCCGTAGCATGCATCGTCGTGGTCGACGTCGGGGTCATCGTCCCGCTGAAGTCGTTCGGTCGGGCCAAGTCACGCCTGCGCACGGTGGCGGGCCTCGACGTGGACGAACTCGTAGAGAGGCTCGCGCGCGCCGTGGTGCTCGCCGCCCGCCCCCGCGCGACGTTCGTGGCGACCGATGACGACGACGTGGCCCGCTGGGCGCGCGAGCTCGGCGCGGCCGTGGTGCTCGCGCCCCCGGGGCTCAACGCCGCCGTCGAGGTTGCCTACCGGGACCTCGGGGACTCGGTCGACGTGGCCGTCGTCGCCCACGGCGACCTCGTCGACCCCGTCGGACTGGGTGACTTTTGTCCGGTGAGCGACGTGACAATCGTCGCCGACCACCACGGCACCGGGACCACCGTCCTCGCGGTGCCCACGGGCGCGGGCTTCCGGTTCGCGTTCGGCCCCTCGTCGCGCGCGCTCCACGAGCGCGAGGCCACTCGCCTCGGCCTCGCGTGGCGGACCCTCACCGACAGCCCCTGGCGCTTCGACGTGGACGAGCCGGGCGACCTCGAGCGCCTCCGCCCCTAGACGGCGGAGGAGGGGGCCCCGGGGCCCCCTCCTCCGCCACTCTCAACAGGA
>JAKABC010000200.1 GCA_021802025.1 Actinomycetes bacterium | reverse complement strand
TACCCCGCTGATTCCGGAAGAGCCACTAAACGGGGAACAGGTCACTTGGAGCGGGCGACGGGAATCGAACCCGCGTTCTCAGCTTGGGAAGCTGATGTTCTGCCGCTGAACTACACCCGCACGGCCCACCATGGTACCAAGCCCGACGGGGTCCGGAACCGGCCTACTCCCCGGCGGGGTCGTCGGCCTCGGAAGTCGGTTCGGGGTGGCGGGTCATGCCGCCGATGTCGATGACCCGGCCGATCCCCGATCCCAGGACTATCGAGTTCGGAATCTTCAAGACACCGTCCTCGGTCTTCACGGTCACGTAGGTGAGGCCGATGCCGAGGACGGTCACGTCTATCGTCCCGACGACTCCGGAGCGGATGCGCATGGAGTCGCCGACGACGAAGGGGCGGGCGAAGAGCAGGACGACCGCCGCGAAGACGTTGGCCAGGCTCTGCTGGGCGGCGATGCCGAGGACGACGCCCACCAGGCCGGCCCCGACCAGTAGGTGGGTGAGCGAGAGGCCGAGGGTGCCGAAGAACGAGAAGATGATGATGAGGTAGCCGAAGCCGCTCGCCACGAGTCGGATCGACGCGCCGGCGCCGAGGTTGCGGCCGCTGGCGACGACCCGCCCGAGGGCCGTGGCCAGGTGGCGCACGGCGTAGGAGCCGACGACGACCACGACGATCGCTCCGGTCCAGGCGATGACCTGTCGGTGGACGGGCGCGTGGCCGATCTTGCCGATCGAGGCGCCCACGGCGATCGCGGCGATGGTCACGGCGAGGGCCGCGAAGCCGACCACCCACTCGTGGGCCACGCTGTGGCGCAGGTTGAGCGGGTCGTGGCGGCTCACCGAACCAGTGTACGAATCACCCGCCGCCGCCCGAAAGCCCGGCACGGAGATTGGGCAGTGCCCGTAGGGTGGGCCCTCGAGCGAGGGAGGCACCGTGGCCGACGACGTCATCGTGACCGAGGGCCTGACCAAGGTCTACGAGGGCATGGACGTGCCCGCCGTCGACCACCTCGATCTCGCGGTGCGCGCCGGCGAGGTCTTCGGCCTCCTCGGCCCCAACGGGGCGGGCAAGACCACCACCGCGGGCATCCTCACGACGCGCGTCGTGCCGACGTCGGGACGCGCCTACGTCGCGGGGATCGACGTGGTGCGCCATCCGGCCCTCGTCAAGCAGGTCTCGGGCATCGTCTCCCAGCAGAACACCCTCGATCGCCAGCTCACGGTCTGGGAGAACCTCTACTTCCACGGTCGTCTCTTCGGCATGGGTGGGCGCGACAGCCGCGCGCGCGCCGATTCACTGCTCGAGACCTTCTCGCTCGCGAAGTGGGCCACGGCCTCGGTCTACGCGCTCTCGGGCGGCATGGCCCAGCGCCTCATGGTCGCCCGGGCCATCTTCCACCGCCCGGCCGTGCTCTTCCTCGACGAGCCGACGGCCGGCCTCGACCCTCAGAGTCGTCTGGCCCTGTGGGAGATGCTCGCCGAACTCAATCGCGAGGGTCAGACCGTGGTGCTCACGACGCACTACATGGAAGAGGCCGACCAGCTCTGTGATCGCGTGGCCATCATGGACCACGGCCACGTGCTCGCCCTCGACACCCCCGACGCCCTCAAGCGCTCGACGGGTGCCGACACGATCCTCACGGTGAAGGTCGACCGCGACGGCGAGCGCCTGGCGTCGGCTCTAGTGAGCGAGCTCGGGGGCGTGGTCTCGACCCGGGTCGCCGGCGACATCGTGACCGTCCAGGTGCGCGGCGCGGAGCGGCTCGTCCCGCGCACGGTGAACATCGCCGAGACCGCGGGCGTCGCGGTGCTCGACCTCGCGGTCGCCGAGCCCTCACTCGAGACCGTCTTCATCAACCTGACCGGCAAGGAGCTGCGCGAATGACCACGCTACGCATCGAGGCCCACCCCACGCGCTCGGCGGCGACGGCCAGTCGCGCCGCGCTCGCCGGCCTCATCCTGCGCGACCTCACCGTCCTCAAAAAGACCTTCGGCGAGTTCGTGCTGCGCACGCTCATCCAGCCCTTCCTGCTCTGCTTCGTCTTCCTCTACGTCTTTCCCAAGATCGGCCAGGCCGTCGGGGGTTCGAGCGCCAGCGCGACGGGCTTCGCCACGATCCTCGTGCCCGGGGTGGTCGGGATCTCGATCATGTTCCAGGGCGTGCAGTCGATCGCCCTGGCGATGGCCCAGGAGTTCGGCTTCACCCGCGAGATCGAGGACCGCGTCCAGGCGCCGTGCCCCATCTGGCTGGTGGCCGTGTCGAAGGTCCTCTCGGGCAGCGTGCAGGGCGTGATCGCCGCCGCGATTGTCTTTCCGATCGCGGCCGTCGTGCACGCCGCCGGGGTCACCGCGACCGTGAGCCTCCACTGGCTGGAGATCGTGACCCTGGTGCCCCTCGCGTGCGTGGCCATGGCGAGCCTCGGCCTGGTGCTGGGCACCTCCTTTGAGCCACGCAACATCGGGCTCATGTTCGGCTTCGTCGTCTTGCCGATCACCTTCCTCGGAGGGACCTACTACCCCTGGACCCACCTCGCGCCGGTGACGATCGGCCACTTCCACTGGCTCCAGACGCTCGTCTTGTTGAACCCCCTGATCTACGTGAACGAGGGGATGCGGGCGGCCTTCACCGACGCGCCCCACATGCACCTCTACGTGATCTACCCGGTCCTGGTGGGTTTCGCCACCTTGTTCCTCTCGATCGGGTTGCGCAACTTCCGCCGCCGGGTCCTCTCCTAGCCTCGAGAGGCCGTCCTACCAGCGAGTATCGTCGGTCCGATGGTGCTCTCGGACCGGTCCATCAAAGAGGCCCTGGCGAGCGGGCGCCTGATCGTCGAGCCCACGAGCGACGACTGCATCCAGCCCAGCTCGGTCGACGTGCACGTCGACCGGTACTTCCGGGTCTTTC
>JAKABC010000199.1 GCA_021802025.1 Actinomycetes bacterium | reverse complement strand
CGCGTGCTGGGGCGCGCCGCAGGCCCAACAGAAGTTGGCGTTGGCGTTGAGGATCTCCCCGCAGCGTCGGCAGTTCACGGCGCCCAGACTAGTTAACCCCCGCCCGGCCCGCCGGGGCCGAGGGGGACCCGCTCAGTGGCCGGTCAGGGCCTCGTAGCCGGCCGCGTCGAGCAGCGCGTCGTACTCCGCGCTCGAGGCGATCTCGATCTCGCAGAGCCAGCCCCGCCCGTAGGGGTCGGCGTTGACGAGCTCGGGCGACTGGCGCAACGCCTCGTTGACGGCGCGCACCGTCCCGCTCACCGGCGCGTAGACCTCCGAGACGGACTTGGTCGACTCGACCTCGCCGAGCGTGCCGCCCGCCCCCACCGCGTCACCCACCTCGGGCAGGTCGACGAAGACCACGTCGCCCAGGGCGTCCTGGGCGTAGTCGGTGATGCCCACGCGCACGACGTCGCCGTCTTTCTTCGCCCACTCGTGATCGTTCGAGTAACGCAGCTCTCCCGGGATCTCCACGGCGCCAACTTACACAACCCGGCTGCGCCGAGCGGCCCGACCCTCGGCCAGGGCGCGCCGGGCCGGACCCACGTAGCCGGCCGCGACCAGCCAGGCCAGCGCCAGCCCGAGCACCCCGACGACGTAGCCCACGACCCGTCCGTCGCGCTGCCACGCGGCGAGGGCCGCGTGGTGGGGGTTCGAGCACAAGAGGAAGAGGGGGTACGTCGTCATCAGGGCGAACGTCGAGACCTTGCCCCAGAAGAGCACGTCGATGCGCCGCGCGCCCAGGGCGGCGAGCGCGAGGGTCACCGACGAGACGAGCACCTCGCGGGCCAAGGTGAGCCCGGCGAACCACCACGGCACCGCGCCGACCACCGCGACCGACACCAACCCCGCGACGACGAGGATGCGATCGGCCGTGGGGTCGAGGATCTTGCCGATCGCCGAGACCTGGTGGAGCCGTCGAGCGAGGTACCCGTCGACCCAGTCGGTGGCCCCGAGCACCCCGAGCAGCCAGGCCGCGAGGGCGCGATGATCGGTCGCGAGCACCAACACGAGGTACACCGGGATCGCGAGGAGACGCAGCGCCGTGACGGCGTTCGCCCAGGTGGCCCAGCCCCGCTCGCTCGCCTCGTCGGGCGCGGCCACCTAGGCGACGGTGACGGACTCGTCCAGGTAGACGTCCTGGACGGTGCGGATGACCTCCGCGCCCTCGGCCAGTGGCCGCTGGAAGGCCTTGCGACCGACGATCAGCCCCTGTCCCCCGGCCCGCTTGTTGATCACGGCCGTGCGCACAGCGTCGGCCAGGTCGTCCTCGCCCTTGGACTCCCCGCCGGAGTTGATCAGCCCGATCCGACCGGCGTAGCAGTTGACGACCTGCCAGCGCGTGAGGTCGACGGGGTGGTCGGTCGTGAGCTCGCTGTAGACGCGCGGGTCGGTCTTGCCGAACTTGAGCACCGTGTAGCCCCCGTTGACCGTGGGCTGCTTCTGCTTGATGATGTCGGCTTCGATCGTCACGCCCACGTGGTTGGCCTGGCCGGTGAGGTCGGCCGCCACGGCGTAGTCGACGCCGTCGTGTTTGAAGGCGTCGTTGCGCAAGTAGCACCAGAGCACCGTGAACAGCCCGGCGCGGTGGGCCTCGGCGAAGGCCGCCGACACCTCCTCGATCTGGCGGGGGGACTCGGGCGAGCCGAAGTAGACGGTGGCGCCCACCCCCACCGCCCCGAGGTCGACCGCCTGGCGCACCGAGGCGAAGGGGCGCTGGTCGTAGGTGTTGGGGTAGCGCAGCAGGTCGTTGTGGTTGAGCTTCACGATGAAGGGGATCTTGTGGGCGTAGCGGCGCGCGACGATCCCGAGGCCCCCGAGGGTGGTGGCGATGGCGTTGCACCCGGCCTCGATGGCCAGGTCACAGAGGCGCGCCGGATCGAAGTACTCGGGATTGGGCGAGAAACTCGCCGCGGCCGAGTGTTCGATTCCCTGGTCGACCGGGAGGATCGACACGTAGCCGGTCCCGGCCAGGCGGCCGTGGTTGTAGAGCGTGCCCAGGTTGCGTAGCACCGCCGGGGGGCGGTCGCTCGCGACGAAGACCCGGTCGAGGAAGTCCGGACCGGGCAGGGTCAGGCGCTCCTTGGGGAACGCGCTCGCGATGTGGCCCAGGAGGCCCTCGGCCTCGTCGCCGAGCAGTGACGCGATGTCCATGGCTCGACACTACCCCTGGGGCGAATCGCCGCCGGGGCCTCGGTACGCTGGCGCGATGGACGAGGCGTATCGCGACTCCCTCGCGCGGCGCCTGCGCGCCGTGCACCACCTCTACCGTGAGGCCTGCGACACCATGAGCCTCGAGCAGGTGAACGCGGTGAGCGCCTCATCCACCTTGCCGATCGCCTTCTCCCTCGTCCACCAGCTGCTCATCGAGGACGGGAGCCGGGCCCTGTGCGGCGGACCGGACCCGCTGTGCGAGCCCGCCGCGCTCGAGCCGCTCGGGCTCGCCGTCTCCGACCATGGCAAGGAGCGCCCGGTCGGAGAGATGATGGCCCAGCGCATCGGCGACTACAGCGCGTTTCGCGCGCTGCAAGAGAGGGTCTTTGCCGCTACCGAGGCCTACGTCGACGCCGTCACGCTTTCCTCGCTCGACGAGGTTCTCGTCGCGCCCCCCTACCCCGAACGCCTCGCCCACACCTTCTCCGCCCTGGTGGGCGGCGAACGAGGCATCACGCGCTCGGATGCCCTCGAGTGCTGGGTCTACCAGCACGCCTTGCGCCACCTCGGCGAGATCGAGCACGCCCGATCCCTCGTCGGTCTCGGGGGGATGACGAGCTAGTCGTCCCGCCGTTTGGTGGAGGTGGGCGTCGCGCGACGCTTGCGGTTCTTGCGCACGGCGTGACCGACCTCGCCCAAGCGCGCGGCCGCGTCGTAGGCGTCGGGCTCGACC
>JAKABC010000023.1 GCA_021802025.1 Actinomycetes bacterium | reverse complement strand
TTCCGATCTTGTCTCGCTGGAGCACGTTCACGTGACTGAAGTGGGCGAAGGCCCGGTTCAAGAAGTCGTAGTGGTCGTGGTCCCCGCAGTACATCGTGCCCGAGCACTGACCCGACTCCCAGGTGGGGTCCTCGGCGGCGGCCATCGCCGCGAGCTCGCCCAGCACGACGTCGCGCTCGACGCCCGATTCGGGCAGTCGGCGGTGGACCTCGAAGCGGTCGGCGTAGGGGTAGCTCACGTCTCTACCCCGCGCCCCGGGCGCCGACGGCGGGCACCGCCGGAGATCTCCATCGCGTCATGGTATCGACGCCCTCGGGCGCCGGGGCTAGAGGACCTTGGAGAGGAAGTTCTGGAGTCGCGGGGAGGTGGGGTTCGCCAGCACCTCGCGTGGGTCCCCGCTCTCCTCGATGATCCCGGCGTCGAGGAAGTAGACGGTGCTCGCCACCTCTCGCGCGAAGCCCATCTCGTGGGTCACCACGATCATCGTCATGCCCGAGCGCGCCAGGTCGCGCATGACGTCGAGCACCTCGCCGACCAGCTCGGGGTCGAGGGCGCTGGTGGGCTCGTCGAAGAGCATGAGTTTGGGGTCCATCGCGAGGGCCCGCGCGATGGCGACGCGCTGCTGCTGGCCGCCCGAGAGCTGGGCCGGGTAGTAGCCGTCGCGCCCGGCCAGGCCGACCCGTTCGAGCAGCTCGCGGGCCCGGGCCCGGGCGGCGTCCTCGCGCACCCGCAGGACCCTCACCTGGCCGATGGTGATGTTCTCGAGGACCGTCAGGTGCTGGAAGAGGTTGAAGCGCTGGAAGACCATGCCGATGCGCGCCCGTTCGGCGCAGATCTGCTTGTCGTTGCGCTCGTAGAGCTTGCCGTTGCGCAGCTCGTAGCCGACCAGCTGGCCGTCGACGAGCAGCTCGCCCGCGTCGTGCTTCTCGAGGTGGTTGATGCAGCGTAGGAACGTGCTCTTGCCCGAGCCGGAGGGGCCGATGAGACAGGCCACCTCGCCGCGCCCGACCGTGAGGTCGACGCCCTTGAGGACCTCCACCCCGGCGAAGTGCTTGCGCACCCCGATGGCCTCGACCATGGTGGGCGCGATCTCGGTCATCGCTCCAGCGCTCCGGCGACGCCCCGGCGGTTAGGGAACTTCGCGAGGACGCCCGCGAGGTCGTGGCGCATCCGTTGCAGCGGGGTGGGCGGTGCGGTGCGCAGCGCCCCGCGGGCGAAGTAGCGCTCCAGGTAGAACTGGCCGATCGAGAGGACCGTCGTCACCACCAGGTACCAGAGGCTCGCCGTCAACAGCAGCGGCATGATCTCGTAGTTAGCCGAGTAGATGTTGGTCGCCGCCCCCAGGAGCTCGATGACGCTGATCACGCTGGCCAACGACGACGTCTTCAGCATGGAGATGACCTCGTTGCCCGTGGGCGGGATGATCACCCGCATGGCCTGGGGCATGACGACGTAGCGCAGGGTCTGGCGCCGCACCATCCCGATCGACGTCGCGGCCTCAACCTGGCCCTCGTCCACCGAGAGCAGCCCGGCGCGGGCGATCTCGGACATGTAGGCCGCCTCGTTCAGTCCGAGGGCGATGCACGCCGCCTCCAGGGCCGTGAACGTCGTGCTCGTGTGCAGGACGAGGAACGAGACGTGGAGGAAGGGGATGCCCAGGCTGATTCGCGGATAGAGGATCGCGATGTTGTACCAGACCAGCAGCTGGACCAGCACCGGGGTCCCCCGGAAGAACCACGTGTAGGTCCACGCCGTACCCGAGAGGACTCGGTTCGGTGAGAGCCGCATGACGGCCAGGATCATCCCGAGCACGATGCCGACCGCCATCGCGATGACCGTCAGCTCCAGGGTGATGAGCAGGCCGTGGAGGATCTCACTGGTCGTGAAGTAGTGAAAGACGACGTCCCAGGAGAATCGCCACTCGGTGACCGCGTGGCAGACCCGTGACGTCCCCGTCCCCCGGCACGCCTTCTGGCCCGTGGGCAGGCGCGACAACAACGTGTGGACGATCATCGCGACGACGACCAGCGCCGCCGCCACCCCGATCCACCGCCCGACGTGACGGACGGGGACGACCTTTATCGAGCCGTCCCCGTCCGTACTCACGTTCGTCGCGGGTTGTTCAGCTCAGTGTCTCAGCCCGCCGCGCCGTCGATAACGATCTTGCCGGCCGGCAGCCCGCCCTGGGTGACCCCCCAGTGCGCCAGGATCGCGTGGTACACGCCGCTGGCGATCAGGGTCTTGATCGCGGCCTGGGTGGCCAGAGCCATCTTGTGCCCGATCGCGGTCTTGGGGAAGGCGATGCCGTAGGGGGCGACGTTGATGGCGCTCCCGACGTTCTCGAACCGACCCTTACTGGTCGCCACGATGTAGGTCGCGATCTGGCTGTCGGCGAAGCCCACGTTCGCCTGGCCCGAGAGAACGGCGAGGTTCGCGCCCGTCTGGGTCGGGAAGGTGAGCACGACCGCCTTCTTCGAGGCGGGGCACGACTTGGCGGCCGTCTGGGCGTCGGTCTGCTCCACGGTGCCCGTCTCCACCGCGATCTTCAACCCGCAGAAGCTCTTCAATCCCTTGAAGGTGACCTTCTCACCCTTCTTGGCGTAGACGCCCTCACCGGCCTGGAAGTAGTCGACGAAGTAGACCTGCTTCTCGCGAGCCGTGTTGTCGGTGAACGAGGAGTTGCCGACCTGGTAGCGCCCGCCCTTGATACCGGCGAGGATGCTGTCGAAGGTGACGTTGTTCTCCTTGATCTTCACCCCGAGGGTCGCGGCGATGGCGTTCATCAGGTCCACGTCGAATCCGATCATCGTCGTGCCCTGCATCGACTCGTCGGGCGGGTACGTCGCGTCGGTGGCGACCTGAAGGACGGTCTTCTTGTAGGGCGCGGGAACCAACTTGGCGTCGGCCGCGTTGTACTTCGCCCCGAAGGTTGACGCGCCGGCCACGACACCCGTCGACAGGACCAACGCCCCCGCGCCCACGACCACCGCGACGTGACGCAATAGTGACTTTCGTTGCATGACTCTCCTCACAAGCGTGCGACGCCCCCCGGCGCCAGGACCTCATTGATACCAGATGGCGTACGGGTGCGACGGCGCACCCGCCGCGCAAGGGCCGCGGCGAGCCACGGGTGATCTGGAGCGGACGACCGGGCTCGAACCGGCGACCTCGACCTTGGCAAGGTCGCGCTCTACCAACTGAGCTACGTCCGCGAGGCGACCACAGTGTAGCCGACCGCTCCGGGGCGCCACCGCGACTAGCGGCCCGTACTACCAAATCCCCCCGCGCCGCGCGTCGAGGCGGGCAGCTCCTCACACGCGAGAAACTCGAGCGCCGGACAGGCCACCACCACCAGTTGGGCGATGCGGTCCCCCGCGTGGACCTCGTAGTCCTCGGCCGGGTCGAGGTTGACGAGCGCGACCTGAACCTCACCGCGGTAGCCGGCGTCGATCAGCCCGGGGGCGTTGGCGCACGTCACCCCGTGGCGCGAGGCCAGCCCGCTGCGGGGCAGGACCAGGCCCCCGTACCCCTCGGGGATCGCCACCGCGATACCCGTGGGCACCAGGGCACGCCCACCCCCCTTTGCGAGTCGACGCCCCTCCACCGCCACGAGATCGACCCCCGCGTCGCCGGGGTGGGCGACCCGGGGCACCACGGCGTCGGGACGCAGGACGCGCACGGGTATCTCCACCCCCGGAGACTACCCAGTCGGTCGTGGCGTTTCGGTAGTGTCGCACTCGTGCTCGTGTGGATGGACCTCGAGATGACCGGCCTCGAGCCCGAGCGCCACGTCATCGTCGAGATCGCCACCCTGGTCACCGACGACCACTTGACGATCGTCGCCGAGGGACCCGACCTGGTCATCCACGCCACCCCCGAGCAACTCGCCGCGATGCCGCCGGTGGTGCGCGAGATGCACGAGCGCTCCGGGCTGCTCGCGGCCATCGCCCGCTCGACCGTCGACGTGGCCGAAGCCGAGCGGCGCACCCTGGAGTTCCTCACGGCGCAGATCCCCGAGGTCGGGGCGGTACCGCTGTGCGGCAATTCAATCGGGACCGACCGACGCTTCCTGCAGGAGTACATGCCGAACCTCGAGCGCCACTTCCACTACCGCAACGTCGACGTCTCGACGATCAAGGAACTCGCCAAGCGCTGGCGACCGGACGTCCTCGCGAGCCTCGGGGACAAAGAGACGACGCACCGCGCGCTCGACGACATCCGCGAGTCGGTGCGCGAGCTGGCCCACTACCGCGACGTCCTCTTCCAGCTGGCCCCGCCCGACGCCCCGTGAGCGACGAGGTCCCCTCCGTCGCCGACGTCGTCGCGCGCCTGACCGCGCCCGGCCAGCCCTTCGAGATGGAACCGGCCGTCGTCGATGGAATCGCCCTGCGGATCTGGAAGAACGCCCCGCACGACCTGCGGCGGGTCCTCGATGCGTCGCTCGCCCACGCCGAGCGCGACTTTCTGGTCTACGAGGATCATCGGCTCACCTTCGACCAGCACTACCGGGCCGCTGCCACCTTCGCCCACCGCCTGGCCGAGCGCGGGGTCGTGCCCGGGGACCGCGTCGTGATCGCCGCGCGCAACCTCCCCGAGTGGGTTGTCGCGTTCTGGGGCGCCGTCGCCGCCGGGGCGGTGGCCGTCCCCCTCAACGCCTGGTGGACCGGTGACGAGCTCGTCTACGGCCTGGAGGACTCGGGGGCCCGGGTCGTCGTGGTCGACGAGGAACGCCTCGAGCGCCTCCGTCCCCATCTCGGCCTCGTGGGTGCGCTCACGACGGTGGTCGTGGTCAGCGAGGAGCCCGGACGCCCCGCGCGCCTCGGCGACGTGGGCGCCGACGTGGAGGTGCGTGACTTCTACGACGTCCTGGGCCCGGTGGCGCGGGACGCAGTCCCACCGGCACTCGACTTCGAGCCCGACGACCCCGTGACGATGTTCTACACCTCGGGCACGACCGGTCGGCCCAAGGGAGCGGTCGGGACCCACCGCAACGCCGCCACCAACCTCATGAACCTCTTCTTCCGGGCCCAGGTCCTCGCGGCGCGCACTCCGGTGGCGTCGGCTCCCTCGCCCCACCCCAGCGCGAACCTGCTCAACGTTCCCTTGTTCCACGCGACCGGATGTCTGGTGACGATGATGTCGAGCCTGCTTACCGGCTCGAAGATCGTGATGATGCACCACTTTGACGCCCGCCGGGCGTTGAAGCTCATCGAGTCCGAGCGGATCACCTCCTTTGGCGGCGTGCCCACCATCGCCATGCAGATCATCGACCACCCCGACTTCAAAGAGTTCGACACCTCGAGCGTCACCAGCGTCACCTACGGCGGCGCCCCGGCCCCGCCCGACCTCGTGCGGCGGATCCGCGAGGCCTTCCCGACCGGCCAGCCCGGCAACGGCTACGGACTCACCGAGACCTCGGCCGGGGTCTGTTTCAACCTCGGCCCCGACTACGTCGCCAAGCCCGACAGCTGCGGCCCGGTCGTTCCGGTCTGTGAGGTCGCGGTCGTCCCCGAGGGCTTCGCGGGGGCCGAGCCCGACCCCGACCGCCCCCAGGGCCCCGACGTCGTGGGCGAGCTCTGGATCAAGGGTCCGAGCGTGGTGAGCGGCTACTGGAACAAGCCCGAGGCGACCGCGGCGTCGTTCACCCGCGGCTGGCTGCACACCGGGGACGTCGCGCGCATCGACGAGGAGGGCTACGTCTACATCGTCGACCGGGCGAAGGACATGATCATCCGCGGCGGGGAGAACGTCTACTCGGTGATCGTCGAGGGTGCCCTCTACGAGCACCCGGCCGTGGCCGACTGCGCCGTCGTCGGCGTTCCCCACCCGACCCTGGGCGAGGAGGTCGTCGCCGTGGTGGTGGTGCGCCCGGGCGACGAGGTGACCGCCGAGGAGCTGACGCGCCACGCGGCGGCGCGCCTCGCCCACTTCGAGATCCCCACCCGGTTCGTCGTGCGTCCGACGGCCCTACCGCGCAACCCCCAGGGCAAGGTCCTCAAGCGCGAACTGCGCGAGTGGCTCACCCACGCCGAGCCCGCCTAGGGGCGTCGGCGCGACCCGTCCGGACGCGCCGACGCCACCCGAGGAGTCCTACTTGTTCGGTTGGGGGGTGTAACGAAGGTACGGCTTCACCGTCGTGAAGCCCTTGGGGAACTTCTCGGTCGCCTCGGCGTCGGAGAGTTTGGCGCCCACGATGACGTCCTCACCAGTCCGCCAGTCGAGCGGCGTCGCCACCGGGAAGGCCGCCGAGAGCTGGAGCGAGTCGAGCACGCGCAAGATCTCGTCGACGTTGCGCCCGGTCGAGGCCGGGTACGTCAAGGTGAGCTTCACTTTCTTGTCGGGCCCGATGACAAAGACGCTGCGCACCGTCATTGTGTCCGAGGCGTTGGGGTGGATCATGTCGTAGAGGCCAGCCACGGTGCGGCCCTCGTCGCCGATGATCGGGAAGTTGAGGGCGCTCCCCGAGACGTCGGCGATGTCGCCCTTCCAGCGCTCGTGCGACTCCACCGAATCGACCGACACGGCGATGAGCTTGGTGTTGCGCTGGTCGAACTCGGCCTTGCGCTTGGCGAATCCGCCCAACTCGGTCGTGCACACGGGCGTGAAGTCGGCCGGGTGGGAGAAGAGGATCCCCCAGCTCTCGCCCAGCCACTGGTGGAAGTCGATCGGGCCCTCAGTCGTGTCCGCCGTGAAGTTCGGAGCCTCGTCGCCCAGTCGGATCGCCATAATCGTTTCTGCTCCTTGTACCGTTGGGGTTCGCCGCCGGTCGGCGGTCTCGCGACACCTTAGCGGTCGACGGGCAATTCTCGCAATATTCCACCGGAATTATAGGGATTACGCCGGGGCGGCGGGTGTGAGACTGGGGCGGTGCCAGAGCCCGCGCGCGCGGTCGTCGCCGCCTTCGACCTCGACGGGACCCTCACCGACGGCGGCAGCGTCTTTCGCTGGTTGGGGCGGGTCGCGGGCACCGTCCCCACGTACCGGGCCGCGCTCGAACTGGCCCTACCCCTCACCCGGGGCGCGCTGCGCTCGGGCCCGACGGCCGACTCGGCCAAGGAGCGGCTCTTCTCGCGCCTGTTAGAGGGGCGCGACGCCCACGAGGTCGCCGCCACGTCGCGGGCGTTCATCATCGAGCACCTCGAGCATCACGCCCGCGCCGAGGTCGTCGCGCGCCTGCGCTGGCATCAGCGCCAGGGACACGCCACGGTGATCGTCTCGGCCTCGCCCGAGCTCTACGTCACCGTCGTCGCCGAGCGCCTCGGGGTCGACGGGGCGATCGGCACCCGGCTCGCGATCGACGCCGCCGGTCGCCTGACCGGCCGCTACGAGGGACGTAACTGCCGCGGCGAGGAGAAGGCCCGCCGCCTCGAGGAGTGGCTCGCCTCGCGCGGCGACGACCCCCTGCTCTACGCCTACGGGAACTCCCGCGGAGACCGCCGGCTGCTCGAGCGCGCCGACCTCCCCTTCAACGTGGGCCGGCTCGGGCGCTGGGGCCGGCTTCGCGGCTACCCGCGCCCGCCCGGGGTCTAGAGCTGGGTGACCGCGGTCCCTAAGGCGACGATCCCGCCCTCGCGACCGTCGTAGATCACCTGGAGCGAGGCCGCCCCCTCGCGCCACGCGACGACCGTGTGGCCGTGGGCGTCCACCACCCCGAGGTTCACGTCGTAGACCCCGTCGAGCAGGGGCAGGGACGGCAGGTCGACGGCCACCCGGTTCGCCCCCGGCGCGAGGTTGACCGGCGCGCCCTGGGCGTCGCTACGGCTCACCAGCAGCCCGGCGCGCGTGAAGACCTCGACGACGAAGTTGCCGCTGAAGGCGCTCTGGGCGCTCACGGTGACGTCGAGGTGGATTCCGGCCCCGTTGCGCACCTCGAACGAGCCCGACGGGGTGGTGACCGACTCGATCTGAATCGTGCCGAGGAGCTTCTCGGGGTCGTGCTCGGCCGCCTCGTCGAGGAGCCGCTCGCGGAACACGCGCAGCGACTCATGAGTCGGGCCGTCGGCCACCAGATCCCCCCCGTCGAGCACGATGGCCCGGTCGCACAGCGCCCGGACCTGGTCGGCGTTGTGGGTGACGAGCAGGATGGTCCGGCCCTCGCGCTGGAAGCGCTGGATCCGATCCACGCACTTGGCCTGGAACCTCTCGTCGCCGACGGCCAGGACCTCGTCGACGACGAGGATGTCGGGGTCCACGTTGACGGCCACGGCGAAGGCCAGTCGGACGTACATCCCGCTGGAGTAGAACTTCACCTGAGTGTCGATGAACGGCGCGATCTCGCTGAACTCGACGATCTCGTCGAAGACCGCGTCCACGGTGCGTCGTGACAGGCCGAGCATCGCGCCGTAGAGGTAGACGTTGTCACGTCCGGAGAGCTCGGGCTGGAAACCGGCCCCGAGCTCGAGGAGGGCGGCGAGCGACCCGCGCAAGCGGATCTGTCCGACCGACGGCTTCAAGACGCCACAGATGCACTTGAGTAGCGTCGACTTGCCCGAACCGTTGTGCCCGACGATCCCCACCGTCTCGCCGACGCCCACGTCAAAAGAGACGTCACGCAGCGCGTTGAAGAGCTCCGTTGAACCCGAGCGCGGGTGTAGCAGCCTCTCTTTGAGCGACTGATGGCGCTCGTGATGAATCTTGAACTGCTTGGTGACGTCGCGAACCTCGATGACGGTGGTCACTAGAGCTCCGACTCGAAGTTGCCCTCGAGGCGCCCGAAGACGGCCTCGGCCACCACGAAGGCGAGCAGCGACAGCCCGAGGAGGGCCAGGTTGAGGAGGAAGAACCGGTCGAAGGACCACGTCGGCAAGATGTGGAGCACCTGACCGGTCACGGTCGAGTGGACGACCGGTGTGACGTAGAAGACCCGCTGGAAGGTCACCACGACGAGCGTCACCGGATTCAAGAAGTACAGGACCGACAGGCCGTGGGCGGCCAGGTGGGGGGCGATCGAGTTCTCGTAGGAGTAGACGACCGGGGTCAACCAGAACCACAGTTGCAGGACCACCTCGATGAGGTGCTTCATGTCCCGGAAGTAGACGTTCACCGCCGACATCACCACCGAGAGCGCCGCCGAGAAGGCGGCCAGGGCGAGGAACGAGACCGGCAGCAGCCAGAGGAAACCCCAGGCCGGCGCATGGCGCAAGACGGCCAGGAAGACCACGAGCACGACGATCTGGACCACGAAGTAGACGATGGCCGCGCCGACGTTCGACAGCGCGAGGATCTCGCGCGGGAACGAGACCTTCTTCACGAGCGCCGCGCGGTCGACGATGACCCCGGTCGCGGTGCTGACCGCGGTGAGGAACATGTTCCACACGACCAGCCCGGCGAAGAGGTACACCACGAAGTTGGGGATACCGTTCTTCAAGAACAGCGAGAAGACCATGTAGTACACGGCCAGGGTGAACGCGGGCGACAGCATCGACCAGAAGATGCCCAGGGCCGAGTTCTTGTACTTGATCCGTATGTCCGAGAAGACCAGCCCCCACAGGAGTTCGCGCCGGGACCAGAGGGTCGCCAGGCGGCGTCCGAGGCCGACCCGGGCGCTCACCACGCGCACGGGCGCCTCGGCCAGGGCCCGTTCTCGCGGGCCGGCCAGTGAGGCCTCGTCCACTAGGCCCCTTGGCGCAGCGCCGAGCGCTCGATGACGGCGTCGATGAAGCCGTACTCGAGGGCCTCGTGGGCCGTGAACCAGCGGTCGCGGTCCGAGTCCGCCTCGATCTGCTCAACCGACTGGCCCGTGTGGTGGGCGATCCGCTCGGCGAGCATCCGCTTGAGGTAGACGATCTGCTCGGCCTGGATCGCGATGTCCGACGCCTGGCCCTGCATGCCGCCCATCGAGGGCTGGTGCATGAGGATTCGGCTGTGGGGCAGGCTGAAGCGCTTGCCCGGCGCCCCCGCGCAGAGCAGGAACTGGCCCATCGAGGCGGCCATGCCGATGCAGATCGTGCGCACGTCGCAGTTGACGTACTGCATCGTGTCGTAGATCGCCAGTCCGTCGGTCACCGAGCCGCCCGGGGAGTTGATGTACAGGCTGATGTCGCGGTCGCGGTCCTCGGCCTCGAGGAGCAGCAGTTCGGCGCAGATGCGGTTGGCCGTGTCCTGGTCGACCACCGAGCCGAGGAAGACGATGCGCTCGCGCAGCAGCCGCTGGTTGAGGTCGTTGGTCGGGCCGGCGTCGATTCGGGCGCTAATCATGGGCCCAATCTACCGTGCGGTCACGGTGCGACCTCCGGACGGTCCTAGAGTGGGTGGGTCCGCGGGCGTGGCGGAATTGGCAGACGCGCTGGTTTTAGGTACCAGTTCTTCGGAGTGTGGGTTCGAGTCCCGCCGCCCGCACCGATCCCCGCTAGGGTCCCTTCGATGACCGACAAGCCCCTCGTCGAGCCCCACTCCGGACCCGTCCCGCACGACCTCATCGCCGAGGACCTCGTCCTCGGCGAGGGAGAACCCATCCGGGCCGGCCAGACGGCCGTCGTGCACTACGTCGGCGTGGCCCACTCGACGGGCGTCGAGTTCGACTCGTCGTGGGACCGCGGTGAGACCTTCGAGTTCCCCGTCGGGGCGGGCTGGGTGATCGCCGGCTGGGACCAGGGCGTGGCCGGGATGCGCGTCGGCGGTCGGCGCCGGCTCGTCATCCCCTCGCACCTCGGCTACGGCGAACGCGGCGCCGGCGGAGTCATCGCTCCGGGCGAGACCCTGCTGTTCGTCGTCGACCTGGTCGCGGTGCGCTGATCAGTTGAACAGCGGCTGGCCGTCGAGCGCCAGCTGACGCTGGAAGTCGCCGTAGCGTTCGCAGCAGATCTCGGCCACGAGTCGGAGGCGGTCGTTCGGGTTCGACAGGCTGAGCACCTTGAACTGGTCGAGTACCGACATCGGGGTCAGCGCGCACAGTTGCCACGCACGCACCCGGGGGTCGTCGTCCATCGGGACGTCCCGGCGCAGGCACTGGTCGGCGACCACCTCGCTCTGCAGCGCGCGCAGGGCTCGCACCGCGGACTCGGTCGAGGCGAGCAGCATCGGCTCGACCGCCACGTCGTCGCAGCAGCGCGTGCGCACCTCGGCCCGAGGGTAGGGGTCGTCCTCGAGCCACCGCGTGACCTCGACGCACTCGATCGCCTCGACCACGAGAAGGGTCTGGCCGTCGGGGAGCTCGTGAGAACCCAGGATCTCGACCACCGTGCCCACCGAGGTCCGCTCGTCGCGCCCACCGACCTCCGAGCCGCGCTCGATGAGACAGGTCCCGAACCGGCCGTCGCTGGCGACGTCCTCAACGAGCCGGTGGTACCGGGGTTCGAAGACGCACAGGCCGATCGTCTGGTGCGGGAAGACCACCATCCCCAACGGGAACATCGCCAGGGACGTCGAACTCACGTAACCACCCTACGGGTGAACACTGGGTGAAGGGACCCTTACGCTCTCAGCATTTCAGCCAGGGCGCGCAGGGCGCGTCCGCGGTGGGAGATCGCGTTCTTCGCCTCGGCCGATAGCTCCGCGAGTGTCTCTCCTCCCAGGTCAGAGGGGATGAACACCACGTCGTAACCGAAGCCGTTCTCCCCCCGCGGTACATCGGCGATGCGCCCGTCGAGCACGCCCTCGACCCAGCGAGCGCTCCCGTCGGGCTCGGCGACCGCGATCACCGTGCGGAAGTGGGCGCCTCGCGACTCGGGCGGAACACCGTCGAGCTCGGCGAGCACGCGCGCGACGTTCTGTGCGTCACTGGCGTCGGGGCCGGCGTAGCGCGCGCTGTAGACCCCCGGACGCCCGTCCAGCGCGTCGACGAACAGTCCCGTGTCGTCGGCGACCGCCGCCGCCTGGGCGACGGAAGCGACGGCGCGTGCCTTTAACACGGCGTTGCCCTCGAGGGTCTCTTCGACCTCGTCAATCTCCCCCAGTCCCGCGGGGCGCGGCTCGAGCGTGTAGCCGAGTTCGCTGAGCACGGCGCGCATCTCGGCCGCCTTGTGGGCGTTAGCCGTGGCGAGGACCAACCGCCTCACGCGCGCGGACCGGGCACCACGGCGAGCATTTCGCGCTGGGCCGCGGCGATACGCGCGAGTCCGCCGGCCGCGAGCTCGAGCAGCGCGTCGAGCTCGGCGCGGTCAAAGGGAGCGCCCTCGGCCGTACCCTGGACCTCGACGAAGCGGCCCGAGCCGGTCATCACGACGTTCATGTCGGTCTCGGCTCGGGAGTCCTCGGCGTAGGGCAGGTCGAGCACGGGCGTGCCGTCGACGATGCCCACCGACACCGCGGCCACCGAGTCGACCAGAGGGTGGTCGACCAAGTTCCCGGCGGCGACCATCCGCGTCAGGGCGTCGTGGAGGGCGACGTACCCCCCGCAGATCGACGCGGTCCGGGTCCCCCCGTCGGCCTGGAGGACGTCGCAGTCGACCAGGATCTGCACGTCGGGCATCCGGGTCAGGTCGGTCACGGCCCTCAACGAGCGACCGATGAGCCGTTGGATCTCGTGGGTGCGTCCCGACTGCTTACCCCGGGCGGCCTCGCGCGCGATGCGCTCGACCGAGGCCCCCGGGAGCATGGAGTACTCGGCGCTCACCCAGCCGCGCCCCTGGCCCCGGAGCCACCGCGGGACGTCGAGATCCACCGAGGCCGTGCACAGGACCCGCGTTCGCCCGACGGCGACGAGCACCGACCCCAGGGCCGCGTCGGTGAAGTCCCGCTCGAAGGAGATCGGGCGGGGCTCGTCGGGCGCACGGCCGTCGGCTCGAGTGGTGTCCATGGTCCTCCTGGGGTCGGCAGCCACCGTAGCCGGGGCCGGCCCTAGAAGTAGATGGTCGTGCGGGCCCGCTCCACCACGTCGTCCACGTCGTCACTCCAGGCGCCCGTCGAGAGGTACTTCCAGCCGTCGTCGCAGACGACGGTCACGATGGTGGCGGGTGCGTCGCCGACCGAACGGGCGCACTTGACGGCGCCGGCCATAATCGCGCCCGACGACAGACCGGTGAAGAGCCCGACCTCGGTGAGCCGACGCGTCCACTCCACCGACTCGCGCAGTCGGACGATCACCTTGCGATCCAGCAGCTCGGCCCCGCCGTTGTCGGTGAAGACCGGGGGTACGTAGCCGTCCTCCAGGCTGCGCAGTCCATCGACCACTTCTCCGCTGGGGGGCTCGACCGCCCACACCTGCACGCCGGGGCGGTTCTCCTTGAGGTAGCGCCCCACGCCCATCAGCGTCCCCGACGTCCCGAGGCCCGCGACGAAGTGGGTGATCTCGGGCACGTCGGCGAGGATCTCGGGGCCGGTCGTGGTGTAGTGGGCCCGGGGATTGGCCGGGTTCGCGTACTGGTAGAGGAAGACCCACTCGGGGTGCTCGGCGGCGAGCGTCTGGGCCCGGCGCACCGCGCCGTTAGAGCCCTCGGCCCCCGGGGACTCCACGATCTCCGCCCCCCAGGCCACCAGGAGTTGGCGACGCTCCGGCGAGACGTTGGCCGGCAGGACCACCTTCAAGTGATAGCCGCGCAGCCGACAGATCATCGCGAGGGCGATCCCGGTGTTACCCGAGGACGGCTCGATGAGCACCTGGCCCGGGCGACCCGGCACCAGGCGTCCCTCGGCTTCGGCGGCCTCGACGAGCGACAGCGCCACGCGGTCCTTGATTGAGCCGGCGGGGTTGCGCCCCTCGAGCTTGGCGAGCAGGGTGACGTTCGGCGACGGCGACAGGGCACTCACGTCGACGACCGGCGTGTTGCCGACGAGCTCGAGGACCGACGAGACGCGGGCCACTTAGTGTGATCCGCCCGCGACCGCCGGCAGCAGGGTGATCTCGTCGCGGTCGGACACCGGAGCGTCCAGTCCGCCGAGGTAGCGCACGTCGTCGTCGTTGACGTACACGTTCAAAAAGCGGTGCAGGGACCCGTCCTCGTTGAGCAACTGCGCGCGTGCCGTGGGGTAGGCCTCGGTCACCCGGGTCAGCACCTCGCCGATGGTCGAGCCCTCGACCTCGAGGGCGCTCTGGTTGCCCATGGCCGGGCGAAGGACGGTGGGCACTCGGAGGACGGCCGCCATGTCACCTCTTCTTCTCGCTCTAGGGGAATCCTGACCTGCGCGGTCGAGATTACCGGCGGCGCGGCGCGCCGTGCCCCGTGTCACCTCAGAGGGCGAGCTCCTCCTCGGTAATCGCCCCCTCCACGATCCGGAAACTGCGCAGGTCGCTCTGCACCTCAGCCAGCGAGACGAGCACGTAGTGCCAGGACGGATCGGGCGCCTGCGCGACGTCGGTGGGACTGGGGTAGGCCGCGCTGTGGGTGTGACTGTGGAAGACGCCGATCACGTCGAGACCGCGCGCCTCGGCGTCGCGAAAGGTTCGCAACAGCACGTGAGGATCGATCTCGTAGACGCGTGCCGAGTCAGCGACGTTCGGGCTGGCCACGACCTCGACCACCTCATCGGCGAGCCCGACGAGCAATCCGCAGCCCTCGTTAGGCAGGGCGCGGATCGCCGTGGCGATCATTGCTTCACGATGTCCGGCCCGAAGCCTCAGCACCCCGTCACCCTAGAACCCTCGGAGGATGGCTCTACGCTGGTGGCGTGGCCCGGGCGAAGCAGATCCAGCGGCGCCGCGCCGAGGCGCGAGTCGCGGCGGTCGGCGACCGCGTGGTCGCCACCAACCGGCGCGCCCGTCACGACTATGAGATCATCGACACTCTCGAGTGCGGAATCGTGCTCACCGGGTCCGAGGTCAAGTCGCTGCGTGAGGGGAAGGCCCAGATCGGCGAGGCCTTCGCCCGCGTCGAGGGCGGGGAGCTATGGCTCTTCCAGAGCCACATCCCCCCGTGGAGCTACGCCACGGGTTTCGGTAGCCACGATCCCGATCGCAAACGAAAGCTCCTCGCCCACGCCCACGAGATCGACCGGTGGCGCCACCTGGTGGAGACCCAGGCCCTGACCATGATCCCCCTGCGCGTCTACTTCTCGAGTGGGCGAGCCAAGGTCGAGCTGGCGCTCGCTCGGGGCCGTCGCCACCAGGACATCCGCCAGGCGATCGCCAAACGCGACGCCGAGCGCGAGATGGCCCGCGCAGTGCGCCGCTCCGAGCGCTACGCCTAGGGCGGGAGGGCTCTTCCGTTAGACTGGCTGTCCGGTCACCTCGACCGGGCGAGGGGGTGAATGGTTCTCGACGTTGGTCGTTGAGGTCTGAGAAGCGAGCCGTGGTCTCCGGAGCCACGTTAAAGAGCCGGAAAACACAAAATAAACGCCAAGCCTCAGCTTGCGTTTGCTGCTTAGGTAGCAACATCCGCCTGGGCCTAGCCCTACGGCTCAGTTCACGGGTGTCATATAAGTAGGGCTTACCGCTCGGGTTCGTCAGTGGCTCGGGCGGGACACCTCTACTGACTACGGAGTGCCCTCGGTGCCGGTGCCAGGGGCCTCTCGACAACCTTCCATCGGCTGCGCTCGGAGAATGCAGACCAAGGCACTGACGGACCGGGGTTCGAATCCCCGCACCTCCACCAAGTAAGACCCCATGCGAAACGGGGTCCACTCCGTACCCTCGCCCGCCGGGACCAGGGACGACCGACTCTCGCGGGACGAACCACGTCGCGCCGTGGTCTTCCTGTGTCCGGTTGCACCGCGTCCCGCCCGCGGATGGCGCACCCGCCCGCCGGGCAAGACCTCACCGGGCCCCTCCGCCCCGACGGTCGGCACCCTCAGCGTCACCTGGACCTGGCGCCCTGGGCTCACGACGATGGACTCCACCAGGGCTCCGATGAGTTGGCGCT
>JAKABC010000198.1 GCA_021802025.1 Actinomycetes bacterium | reverse complement strand
ACCGTGGACACGAGGAGGCGTGATGAGCGCGATTGAGGCCGTCCTGGGCCGGATGATCCTGGACTCTCGGGGGAACCCGACCGTGGAGGCGGAGGTCCTGCTCGCCTCGGGCGCCCTCGGGCGCGCGGCCGTGCCCTCGGGCGCCTCGACCGGCGCTCGCGAGGCGGCCGAGCTGCGCGACGGGGGCGAGGCCTGGATGGGCCGGGGCGTCTCGCGGGCCGTC
Source organism: Actinomycetes bacterium (assembly GCA_021802025.1). Classification (GTDB taxonomy): domain Bacteria; phylum Actinomycetota; class Acidimicrobiia; order Acidimicrobiales; family RAAP-2; genus RAAP-2. Next base: position 2,737 of record JAKABC010000198.1, on the reverse strand, counting down.
GGGTACCTAGACGGCGAGATCGCCGACGCCCTCGAGGGCCTCGAGGCGCTCGACCAGCGCGAGGTCGACACCGCCCTGGTGGATTTGGACGGGACCGACAACAAGGGCCGCCTCGGCGCCAACGCCATCCTCGCCGCCTCGCTGGCGACGGCCAAGGCGGCCGCCGTCGAGTGTGACCTGCCGCTCTATCGCTACGTCGGCGGCGTCAACGCCTGCGTGCTGCCCACGCCGATGATGAACGTCGTGAACGGCGGGGTCCACGCGCGCAACTCGATCGACTTCCAGGAGTTCATGGTCATGCCGGTCGGGGCGGCGTCGTTCACCGAGGCGCTGCGCTGGGGCGTCGAGACCTACCACGAGCTGAAGGCGATCCTCTCCGAGCGGGGACTCTCCACGGCCGTGGGCGACGAGGGGGGCTTCGCGCCCGACCTCGCGGACAACGAGTCGGCCGTCCAGGTGCTCGTCGAGGCGATCGAGCGGACCGGCCGACGTCCCGGGATCGACGTCGCGCTGGCGCTCGACCCCGCGACGAGCGAGCTCTACCGCGACGGCGCGTACCACCTCGCCGGCGAGGGGAGGGTCCTATCCAGCGCCGAGCTCGTCGACTACTGGGCCGACCTCTGCGCGCGCTACCCGATCGTCTCGCTCGAGGACGGCGTGGCCGAGGACGACTGGGACGGGTGGGCCGCCCTCACCGCCCGACTCGGCGACCGGGTCCAGCTCGTGGGCGACGACGTCTTCGTGACCAACACCGAGCTGCTCGCCCAGGGCATCGAGCGCGGGGTCGCCAACTCGATCCTGATCAAGCTGAACCAGATCGGAACCCTCACCGAGACCGTGGAGGCGGTGGCCCTGGCCGTGCGGCACGGTTACAGCGCCGTGATCTCGCACCGCTCGGGTGAGACCGAGGACGTGACGATCGCCGACGTGGCCGTCGCGCTGAACGCGGGCCAGATAAAGGCCGGCGCGCCGGCCCGTACCGATCGGGTCGCGAAGTACAATCAGCTCTTGAGGATCGAAGAGCAGCTCGGCGAGTCGGCCCGCTTCGCGGGTCGATCGTCGCTGTCGGGAGCTGGATGAGCACGACGAACGTCCACAGCCGTAGCCCCCAGGGCGCGCACCGTTGGATGGTGCCGCTCGCGGTCGTGACGGCCGGGGCGATGATCGCGCTCTGGTTCCCCTTCTCCGCGCTCTGGCAGCAACAGCACGAGATCGCCCAGGCGGCGGCGGCCCTGGCCGCCGTGCGCGGAGAGCAGCAGGCGCTCAACGTCCAGTCCCACCAGGAGACCTCGACCCGGGCCGAGCGCGACCTCGCCCGGGCCGACTACCAGCTGGTCTCGCCCGGCCAGAGCCTCATCCAGGTGCTGCCGGGCCGGGCGACCAACGGCGTGTGGACCCTGCGCGACGACCCCGGCTACCAGCCCCTCGCGCGGCCCGACACGGTGCCCGTGGTCGCGACGCCGCGGGCGTCGGCGTCGGCGGGCCGCGGCTTCCTCGCGCGCCTGGTGCGCACGCTCGAGTTCTGGCGTTGAGCTTCGCCGAGGCCTCCGACGACGACCGTCGGACCGTGGAGTTGCTGCTCGGTCGTCCCCTGGCCGGCCGCTTCACGGTCGTCGTGCGTCGGCGCGACGGGCGCCCGGTCGTGATCGAGAACGAGCCCCACCTGCGCGACGGCACCCCGATGCCGACCCTCTACTGGCTGGTCGACGCGGAGCTCACCGAGGCCGTGAGCCGGCTGGAGGGCGCCGGCGGCGTGCACCGCTTCGAGGAGCTCGTCGACCCGGGGGCTCTCGCGGCGACCCACGACGCCTACGCCCGCGCGCGCGAGGCCGCCACGCGGCGCGCCGACGCGCCGGCCCCCTCGGGGGGCGTCGGCGGGACCCGACGGGGCGTGAAGTGCCTCCACGCCCACCTCGCCTACCGGCTCACCGGCGCGTCGGACCCGGTCGGCGACCTCGTCGCCGACGAGCTCGGGCTCGACGTGGCCCAGTTCGTGATCGTCGATCGTGGCTGAGCCGGTCGCCGCCGTCGACTGCGGGTCGAACTCGACGCGTCTGCTCGTGACCGACGCCGAGGGACGCACGATGGCGCGTGAGATGCGCATCACCCGTCTGGCCGAGGGCGTCGACGCCACCGGTGAGCTCAGCCACGCGGCGCTCGCTCGGACCCTCGCGGTCCTCGAGGAGTACCGAGACCTCTGTGCGCGCGCGGGCGTCTCTCGCGGGCTGTGCGCGGCGACCTCGGCCGTGCGCGACGCGCGCAACGGGGCAGCGTTCCTCGAGCGCGCGAGCGCGGTCCTCGGCTTTGACGCCGTCGTCTTGTCGGGTGAGGCCGAGGCCACCTACTCCTTCGAGGGCGCGACGATCGACCTCGTCGACGACGGGCGGCCGGTCGCGATCCTCGACGTCGGGGGCGGCTCGACCGAGATCGCCTCGCGGGTCGACGGCCGGGTCGTCGGCTACTCGATGCAGGTCGGCTGCGTGCGCGTGACCGAACGCGCCCTCGGTCCTGGCCCGATCGACGTCGAGGGCGAGGCGCGAGCGCGCGCCATGATCGACGCGGCCCTCGACGGGGCCGTGGCGGCGGCGCCCGCGCTCTTCGCCCAGGGTCCGGCGCTGCGCCTCGTCGGGTTGGCCGGGACCGTCTCCACCCTCGCCCAGCTCGACGCCGGCCTCGAGCGCTACGACCGCGCCGTCGTGCACCACCGGCGACTGACCCGCGCGACGGTCGGGGCCTG
>JAKABC010000197.1 GCA_021802025.1 Actinomycetes bacterium | reverse complement strand
AAGAGGCTGCCTCCACCGGATGGCTCATGATTGGTCTGCCCGCCCGGTCTCCACCGACTTGACATTCAATAGGAGGATCGGGCGCGCTCGAGCGCCACGGCCCGCCAGCAGTACCACGCGACCTCCGAGCGGACCCCGGCGAAGGGTTCGCCCAAGGGACGCAGGGCGCGCTCGGTGATCATCTCGTCGAGGCCGTGCAAGAGGCTCCAGCCGTGGCGCACCCCGAAGTCGCCGGTCGGCCACACGTCGGATCGACCCAGGGTGTGCATGAGGTACATCTGGGCGCTCCAGACGCCCAGTCCCCGCACCGCCACGACCTCGGCCGTCACGGCGGCGTCGCTCATGGTGCCGTGGCGCGCGAGCGTGAGGCGTCCGTCCAGGGTCCGTTGGGCGAGGTCGAGCATCGCGGCCGCCTTGGCGTTTGAGAGCCCGACCGCGCGGAGTCGATCGTGGCCGGCCGCGAGGATCGTCGCCGGGGTGACCTCGCCCTCGCACAGCGCGACGACCCGGGCGTGGATCGTGGCGGCGGCCTTGGTCGCGAGCAGCTGGTAGGTCACCGAGCGGGTCAGGTCCGCGAAGCGCCCGGCGACCGGTGCGGCGCGCCGGGGCGGGGGTGGCCCGACGCGGCGCACCAGGGACCGAAAGGTCGGGTCGGCGCGGACGATGACCCGCGCGCTGGCGGCGGGGTCAAGGCGAGGCACCGTCGAACTATGCCAGAGCGCTGCGACGGAGGTAGACGCCCTCGGGCGGGCTCTCGGCCGTCTCGACCACCTGGTGCAACAGCGCGGCGATCGCCCGTACCGGCGCGGACGGGAAGCCGTAGCGCCGCGTGGCCAGCACGACGCGGCGCTTGGCGATGTTCTCGATGGGCAGGGCCACGAAGTTTGCGCGCAGGTGGGGTGAGAGCATCGTCGCGGGCAGGATCGACGGCCCGTGTCCGTCGAAGGTCATCGAAGCGATGGTACGCAGGCCGTCGAGCTCGACGCGCGCGCTGAGCGTGACGCCGGCGGCGCGCGTGGCGTCGTCGATCTCGCGGCGGATCGGCGTCCCGCTGAGCGGGAGGAGGAGCTCGTGGGCGGCCAGGGTCGACCAGGCGAGGGGGAGGGGTTCGCGGGTGAGGGGATGGTCGCGCGCGACGATGACGACGAGGTCCTCGATGAACAGGTCGCTCTCGGCGAGTTCGGCCGACTGCACGGGCCAGGCGAGCACGGCCAGGTCCAGCTGGCCGTTGACGAGGCGGGGCTCGAGGGCCGAGTTGGTGCCCTCGGAGATGTGCAGGACGATCTTCGCGTAGCGCTGGCGCAGGCTCTCGAGCAGCAGCGGCACCACCCACCGCCCGGCCGTGCCGATCATGCCCAGCGTGACGACGCCGGCGACGTCGGCGTTGAGTTCCGAGACGTCCGAGGCGATGGCGCGCACCTCGCTCAGGATGCGCCGCGCCCGCTCGAGGACGACCGTGCCGGACTCACTGAGCCCACCCGTGGCCCGGTCGACGAGGGCCGTGCCGAGCTCGGCCTCCAGGCGGGCCACACGGTGCGAGATGTTCGACTGCACCGTGCCGAGCGCGTCCGCGGCGCGCGAGAACGTCCCGTTGTCGGCGATGCCCACGAGGGCCTCGAGCTGACGGAACTCCACCATCGATAGTATAGATGGAAGATATCTCTCCTATGCTCTTGCGAGATGGGAAGTCGCACGTCATACTGGTTCTCGCCTAGTTCATCCGAATCCCCCCCTCGGGTGAAGCAAAGGTTTTGCAAGAGGACCAGCCTCCCCCCGGCTGGTCCTCTTGCGTTTTTCCGGGCTTGTTAGCGTGACCCCCATGGCGCGCCGGCCCCGGACCCCGACCTGGCTCGCCGAGCGAGCCGTCCTCGTGGTCAACCGCCTCTCGCGGGTGCTGGGACGCGGCGAGGGCACGGTGATCGGGGGGCGCGCCGGCCTGGCCCTCGACCCGACGCTCCTGAGCGGGCTCGCTCGAGGGCGCACGGTGGTGCTCGTCTCGGGCACCAACGGCAAGACCACGACCACGGCCCTGGTGTCCGCCGGCTGGGGGGGGCCGGTCGCGGTGAACGACACGGGCTCGAACATGATCCAGGGCCACGTGGCCGCCCTAGCTGGGCGAGCGGGCGTCCCGGCTGCCCTCGAGGTGGATGAGGGATGGCTCCCGGGCATCGCGGCGGCGACCCGTCCGGCCGTGGTGGTGTTGCTCAACCTCTCGCGCGACCAGCTCGATCGCGCCAACGAGGTCCGCCAGGTCGCCCTGCGCTGGCGCGAGATGTGCGCGAGCCTCACCGACACGGTGGTCGTGGCCAACGCGTCGGACCCACTCGTCGCCTTCGCGGCCGAGACGGCTCCACGGGTCGCGTGGTGCGACGTGGCGACCCCGTGGCGTCTGGACGCGGTGTCGTGTCCCCACTGCACCGACCCGCTGCGCTTCGAGGTGGGGGGCTGGTCGAGCGCGTGCGGTTTCGCCCAGCCCGCGGCGACGACGGTGCTCTCGGAGGGCTCCGTGCACGTCGAGGGACTCGAGATCGCTCTGGACCTCGCTTTGCCCGGGTCGGTGAACCGGGCGAACGCCGCCTTCGCCCTCACCGCGCTCGCGCGCGTGGGCGTGGACCCGCGCGCCGCCGTGACGCGACTCGCGGCCGTAAGTGAGGTGGCCGGACGCTACGCGCGCCGGCACTGGCGCGGGGGCGAGGTCCGACTGGTCCTGGCGAAGAACCCGGCCGGGTTCAGCGCGGCCCTCGAGGAGGTGGCCACGGCCCCCGGCGAGCTCTGGATAGCGGTCAACGCGCGCCTGGCGGACGGGCGCGATCCCTCGTGGCTCTACGACGTGCCCTTCGAGCGACTGGCCGGGCGCACCGTGACCTGTCTCGGGGAGCGGCGTCTCGACCTGGCGACCCGGCTCGACTACGGCGGGGTCGGTGTGCGCGTCGCCGAGGGCGCGCCCGACCCTCCGAGCGACGGCCCGG
>JAKABC010000022.1:14612-15931 GCA_021802025.1 Actinomycetes bacterium | reverse complement strand
CCTGGTGCAGCGGGCCGTCGGCTAGGTCACGTCTAAAGGGCCCGAACCGGTGGGACCGCTTCCCGTCGCCGGGCCCGGCGTCACCGTGACCCGAAGCGGGTAGTGACAGGCCACGCGGTGCCCGGGGGCCACCTCGGTGAGCGCGGGGGTCTCGTTCGCGCAGCGCTCGGTGGCGAAGGGGCAGCGCGTGCGGAATCGACAGCCCGAGGGCGGGTCGAGCGGGCTCGGGGGCTCGCCCTGGAGGATCTCGTGACGACGGGGCGCTTCGGGGTCGGCCTCCAGGGCCGCACCCAGGAGGAAGCGGGTGTAGGGGTGGGCCGGCGCGGCGTAGAGGGTGTCGGCCGGGCCGATCTCGCAGAGCCGGCCGAGGTACATCACGGCCACGCGGTCCGAGATGTTCTTCACGACCGCGAGGTCGTGGGCGATGAAGAGCAGGGTCAACCCGTACTCGGCCTTGAGGTCCTCGAGCAGGTTGAGGATCTGGGCCTGGACCGACACGTCGAGGGCCGAGACGACCTCATCGCAGATGAGCAGCTTGGGGCGCATGGCGAGGGCCCGCGCGATGGAGATGCGCTGGCACTGACCCCCGGAGAACTGACGGGCGTAGCGGTCGCCGTAGGCGACCGGGTCGATTCCCACCTGGGTCAAGAGGTCGTCGACGATCCGGCGGCGCTCCTCGCCCGTGGCACGCTTCCAGCAGTCCAGGGGCTCGGCCACGATGTCGCGGGCCCGCCGGCGCGGGTTGAGCGAGCTGATGGGATCCTGGAAGATCATCTGCATGGCGGTGCGTCGTTCGCGCAAGGTCCGGCCCGAGGCCGCCGTGAGGTCGACCCCCTCCAGGGTGACCGTGCCGGAGGTGGGCTCCACGACACGCATGAGAGCCCGGCCCGTCGTCGACTTGCCGCACCCCGACTCGCCGACGAGACCGAGGGTCTCACCGACCGCGACGTCGAAGCTGACGCCGTCGACGGCACTTACGCGCCGGCCCCGGGGACCGAACGTCACCGTCAGGTCACGCACCGACAAGAGGCTCTCGCTCACGAGGGGCTCGCCGCGCGCAGGGGCAGGGGGTTGAAGCAGGCGAAGAGGTGTCCCGTTTCCTCGGCCGGCTCCAGGACGGGCCGCTCGTGGTGGCAGCGCTCGGTGGCGTAGGCGCAACGCGGTGCGAAAGCGCAGCCGCGGGGCAGGTCCGCCAGGTTGGGCGGTCGACCGGGAATAGCCGCGAGTCGGGTGTGGGAGGGGTTCGACACCTTAGGCGAGCTCTCGAGCAGGGCGCGGGTGTAGGGCATGCGGTGGCGGGCGAAGACGTCGCGGGTGGT
>JAKABC010000022.1:0-14602 GCA_021802025.1 Actinomycetes bacterium | reverse complement strand
GGTGCCCGTCTCAACCACGCGTCCGGCGTACATCACGACCAGTCGCCGGGTGCGCGTCGCCACGACCCCGAGGTCGTGGGTGACCAGGATCATGGACATGCCCAGGCGACCCTGGACCTCGTCGAGCAGGTTCAAGATCTGGGCCTGGATGGTCACGTCGAGGCCGGTCGTGGGCTCGTCGGCGAGCAGGAGCTGGGGCGAACCGGCGAGCGCGATGGCGATGACGACGCGCTGGCGCATGCCTCCCGAGAGCGAGTGGGGGTAGGCGCTGTAGCGCGTGGCCGCGGCCGGGATGCCGACCATCTCGAGGAGCTCCACGGCCCGGGCGCGCGCCGCCGAACGGTCCATGCCCAGGCGCACGCGCAGCACCTCGTCGATCTGCTTACCGACCTTGACGACCGGATTGAGAGAGGTCATCGGGTCCTGGAAGACCATGGCCACCTGGCGGCCCCACAGCTCGCGCTTGGCCCGTTCGCTGGCCCCGACGACCTCGGTGCCGTTGAGCAGCACCGAGCCGGTCACGCTGACCCCGCGGCGGGGCTGGAGACCCATGATCGTGCGCGAGAGGACGGTCTTACCCGAACCCGACTCACCGACGACCCCGAGGGACTCGTGGGCGGCCAGGTCGAAACTCACCGCGTCCACCGCGGTGAGCGGGCCCGTGGGCGTGTCGAAGGTCGTGGTGACCTCGCGCACGCGCAGCAGGGTCGGCTCGCTCACAGCTTGCCCTCGGTGACGTCGAAGTGCGTGCGCAGGCGGTCACCGATGAAGTTAAGCGCCAGCAGGAAGAGGCACATGGCCGCCGCGGGGAAGAGCGCCAGCCAGGGGTTCAGCTGCAGGATGGTCCGGCTCTCATTGATCATGTTGCCCCACGAGGGAGTCGGCGGGGCGACCGAGAGGCCGAGGAAGGCGAGCGATCCCTCGAGGGTGACGACGGTGGCCACGCCGATGAGCAGGAACGAGACGGCGATGGGGGCGACGTTCGGCAAGAGCTCGCGCACCAGGATGCGGGTGTCCGAGGCGCCCTGGACTTTGGCCGCGACGACGAAGTCCTGGGTCGCCACGGCCAGGGTGGCCGTGCGGATGACCCGATAGACGAGGGGGATGGCGGCGACGCCGATTACCACGATGATCTTGAGCAGGGTGCGCGGGGTCCAGAACGAGAGGATCGCGATCGTGGCGATGATCGCTGGGAAGGCGAGCACGACGTACATCACGACGGTGAGGATCTGGTCGAAGCGTCCGCGGCGGTAGGCGGCGAGCATTCCCAGTGGCGCCCCGACGCCAAAGCCGATGAGCATCGAGCCGAGACCGGCCTCGATCGAGACTCGCGAGCCGAAGACGACGCGGCTGAAGATGTCCCGACCGAGGTCGTCGGTGCCGAAGAGGTGATGCAGCGAGGGCCCGGCGTTGACGACGTTGTAGTTCTGGGTGAGGGGGTTCTCCAGGGGCAGGACGTTCGCGAAGACGGCGGCGAGCAGGTTGAGCGCGAGCCAGCCGACGCAGACCCAGAACAGCACCCCGAGGCGGCGTCCGTCGGGCGTCTCGGTCACCTCTTCGACCAGCTCGGAGAGCTCGAGCGAGCTACTCACGCGCGATCCTCGGGTCGACGAGGGTGATCAGGAAGTCGAAGACGAAGTTGATGATGATGACCCCAACGGACACCACGAGCACGATGCCCTGGACCACGAGGTAGTCCGAGAGGCCGATCGAGTTCACCAGGGTGTAGCCGAGGCCGGGGATGTCGAGGAGGTACTGGACGATGAAGCCCCCCGCCAGCAGCCCGCCGATGTTGACCCCGGCCGTGCCGAGCAGGGCCACCGACGAGGGTCGCAGCGCGTGACGCCACAGGATGCGGCGCTGACTGATCCCCTTGGAGCGCGCCAGGGTGATGTACTCCTGTTGGAGCGTGGCGATCAGGTCCGAGCGCAGCACCCGGTAGTACACGGTCACGCTCCCGATCGCGAGCACGATCGAGGGTAGGGCCATGCTCTCAAGGTTCGTGACCCAGTCCTGCGTGAGGGGCACGTAGGACGAGACCCCGGTGTGGGGCACGGCCAGTTTGATCGCCACCACGAGGACGAGCACCACGACCAGGATGAACGCGGGGATCGAGAGCATGGTGAAGCTGAAGGCCCCGAGGAAACGGTCGAACCAGCTGTCCGGGCGCTTGGCGCTTGCCATCGCGAGGGGCACGGCCACCGCGAACGAGAGGATCTGGCTCAGGACGATCATCTCGAGGTCGATGGGCAGCGCGGCGCGGATCGTCGTCCACACCGGGACCTGGCTGATGAAGGAGGTCCCCAGGTTGCCGCGCAGCACGTTCTTGATCCAGACGAAGTACTGCTCGATGACCGGCCGGTTGAGGCCCAGTTGCGCGTAGAGGCGGGCGCGGTTCTGGGGGCTGTCGCCGGTGCCCAGGATGACGGTCGCGGGGTCACCCGGCAACAGGTGGATCAGGTAGAAGGCGCCGATGGAGATGACGACGACGATGCCGACGAGCGTGGCCAGCCGTCGCGCCAGGTACCGCGCCACCTACCCCCCTTGGAGACTTCCCCTGGACACTAGCGAAGGGCCCCGGCGGCGACGGACCAGCCCGACCGGGCCGGCTGTGACAGTCGGTGGGTACGGTGGACGGGTGATTCGTGTGGCCCTCGCCGGAGGGATCGGTTCGGGCAAGTCGGCGGCCACCGCCTACCTGAGGGGACGGGGTTACGTCGTGGTCGACGCGGACGAGGTCGCCCGGGAGGTCGTGCGCCCCGGCCGCGCCGCCTTCGAGGCGCTGGTGGACGCCTTTGGCCCGGGGGTGCTCGACCCAGCCGGGTCGATCGATCGGGCGTTCCTCGCCGCCGTAGTCTTCGCCGACCCGACGGCCCGGCGCCGGGTGGAGGCCATCACCCACCCACGGATCGCCGAGGCGATGGCCGCGGCCCTCGAGGAGGCGACCGGGGACGTGGCCTTCGCGGCCCTGCCGCTGTACCGGGCCGAGCACCGGGCCCTCCTCGGGCTCGACGAGGTGTGGGCCCTCGAGGTGTCCCCGGCGACGGCGCTGGCCCGCCTGTGCGCCGATCGGGGGATGGACCCGGCCGACGCTCGCGCCCGCCTCGCCGCGCAGGTGACCAATGAGGTCCGCCGGCGCCTCGCCGACCGCGTGATCGACAACGAGGGCCCGCTCGAGGATCTGCGCCGGGCGATCGACGACGCGCTCGACGCGCTCGGCGTCGGGATGCCTCGTGGGTGAGTTCGCCGTCCGTTCCCCGTTCTCCCCGGCCGGGGACCAGCCGCGGGCGATCGAGAAGCTCGCGCACGGGGTGACCGACGGACTGCGCTACCAGACCCTCGAGGGGATCACCGGCAGCGGTAAGACGGCCACCATCGCGTGGTTGATCGAACGCGTCCAGCGCCCGACGCTCATCTTGGAGCCCAACAAGTCCCTCGCCGCCCAGCTCGCCTCGGAGCTGCGCGAGATGCTCCCGGAGAACCGGGTGGAGTTCTTCGTCTCGTACTACGACTACTACCAACCCGAGGCCTACATCCCGCGTACCGACACCTACATCGAGAAGGACAGCTCGGTCAACGACGAGATCGACCGGCTGCGACACGCGGCCACCTCGTCCCTCCTCACCCGACGCGACACGGTCGTGGTGGCGTCGGTGTCGTGCATCTACGGGCTGGGCTCACCCTTTGAGTACCGCGAGCGGATGCTGCCGATCGAGGTCGGCGCCACTTTGGAGCAGCGCGCGCTGTTGCGCCGCCTGGTGGAGATGCAGTACTCGCGCAACGACCTCGTGCTGGACCGGGGAACGTTCCGCCTGCGCGGTGACACGCTCGAGGTCCAGCCGGCCTACGCGAGTGAGGCCATTCGAGTGTCGTTCTTCGGCGACGAGGTCGAAGAGATCTCGTTCTTCAACCCCCTGACCCAGGAGAGCCGCGGACGAGTCAACGAGGTGACCCTCTTCGCCGCCTCCCACTACGCCACGGGCCTCGAGACGCTGCGCCGGGCCTGTCGCTCCATCGAAGAGGAACTGGGAGAGCAGCTCGCTCGCTTCCAGACCCAGGGCAAGTTGCTCGAGGCCCAGCGCCTGCGCAGTCGGACCGAGCACGACCTGGAGATGCTCGAGCAGACCGGCGTGTGCGCGGGGGTCGAGAACTACGCTCGCCACCTGGACGGTCGCGCCGCGGGGGAGCGGCCCTACACCCTGCTGGACTACTTCCCCGAGGACTTCCTCGTGGTCGTCGACGAGAGCCACGTCGCGGTGCCCCAGCTGCGCGGTCAGTACGCCGGCGACCGCTCGCGTAAAGAGACCCTCGTCGAGCACGGCTTCCGCCTGCCCAGCGCGCTCGACAACCGGCCGCTCACCTTCGAGGAGTTCGTCGACCTCGTGCCCCAGACCGTCTTCGTCTCGGCGACGCCCGGACCCTTCGAGCTCGCGGTCTCGGACCAGGTCGTCGAGCAGGTCATCCGTCCCACCGGCCTGCTGGATCCCGTGGTGCGCGTCGTGCCGACCCGCAGCCAGATCGACGACCTACGCGGCCGGCTCACCGAGGTCATCGAGCGCGGCGAGCGGGCGCTCATCACGACTCTCACCAAGCGAATGGCCGAGGACCTGACCCAGTTCCTCACCAAGGCCGGGTACCGCGTCCAGTACCTGCACAGCGATATCGACACGATCCAGCGGATCGAAATCCTGCGCTCGCTGCGCCTGGGCGAGTTCGACGTCTTAGTCGGGATCAACCTCCTGCGCGAGGGGCTGGACCTGCCCGAGGTGTCGCTGGTGGCCATCCTCGACGCCGACAAGGAGGGCTTCTTGCGCTCCAAGAGCGCGCTGATCCAGACGATCGGGCGCGCCGCGCGCAACGCCCACGGTCAGGCGATCCTCTACGCCGACTCGATGACCGACTCGATGCGCGAGGCCGTGTCGCTGACCGAGCGCCGTCGGGCGATGCAGACGGCTTTCAACGCCGAGCACGGCATCGAGCCGACCACGGTCACCAAGAACGTCGCCGACATCTTGAACCGGCTGCGCAGCGGTGAGCGCCTCGAGGTCGAGCGGGCCCCCGGGGTCGAGGTGGCGGCGTCGGACCTGGCGCGCGAGATGGCGCGGGTGGAAGAGGCCATGCTCCAGGCCGCGGCCGAGCTTCGCTTCGAGGAGGCGGCGGTCCTGCGCGACACGCTCCACGCCCTCCATCGCCAGTCGCTCGAGGGCTCGGACGACCTCGTCGCCGCGGAGTGACCGGTAGGGTTCGGCGATGGCGAAGTCGATTCGGGTGCAGGGGGCGCGGGTCCACAACCTGAAGAACCTGTCGGTGGAGATCCCCCGCGACCAGCTCGTCGTCTTCACCGGGCTCTCGGGCTCGGGCAAGTCGTCGCTGGCCTTCGACACCATCTACGCCGAGGGCCAGCGCCGCTACGTCGAGAGCCTCTCGGCCTACGCCCGCCAGTTCCTCGGACAGATGGACAAGCCCGACGTCGACTTCATCGAGGGACTCTCGCCGGCGATCTCCATCGACCAGAAGACGGCCTCGCGCAATCCGCGCTCCACGGTGGGCACCATCACCGAGGTCCACGACTACCTGCGTCTGCTGTTCGCTCGTATCGGGGTGCCCTACTGCCCCAACTGCGGGCGACCGATCGCGAGCCAGACGCCCCAACAGATCGTCGACCAGGTCCTGGAGCGCCCGGCCAATCAGCGCTTCATGGTGCTCGCCGCGCTCGTCCAGGGGCGCAAGGGAGAGTACTCAGCGCTCATGAACGACCTCGCGGCCCAGGGCTTCAGCCGGGTCCGCGTGGACGGGGCGATCCACGAGCTGGCCGACCGAGAGACCATCACCCTCAAGCGCTACGAGCAGCACACCATCGAGGTGGTCCTGGACCGACTCACCGTGAAGGCCACCAATCGTCAGCGCCTCACCGAGTCGGTGGAGGCGGCCCTCAAGCTCACCAAGGGCACGGTCACCGTGGCCTTCCTCGAGCCCGACGAGACGGTCCAGTTCTCCGAGAAGATGGCCTGCTCGGACTGCGGGATCAGCTTCAGCGAGCTGGCGCCGCGCGACTTCTCGTTCAACTCGCCCTACGGGGCCTGCCCGGTCTGCACCGGGCTCGGCACCCGCTTCGAGGTCGACCCGGACCTGGTGGTGCCCGACGACTCCCTCTCGCTCGCCGAGGGGGCCCTCGCGCCCTGGAGTGGCGCGCGACTGAAGTACTTCGAGCGGCTCCTCGAGGCGGTGGCCGACTCCGGGGGCTTCTCGGTCGAGACGCCCTGGAAGAAACTGCGCGCGAAGGATCGCCGGCTCGTCCTCTACGGGGTGGAGAACAAGACCGTCCCGGTCAAGTACCGCAACCGCTACGGCAAGGTGAAGACCTACGACACGAGCTACCGCGGGATCGTCGAGTGGCTCGAGCGTCGCCGGACCGAGGCCGAGGGGGACTGGACCCGCGAACAGGCGGAGCAGTACATGCGCGAGGTCGAGTGCACCGCCTGCGGGGGCCAGCGGTTGCGCCCCGAGGTCCTGGCGGTGCGGGTCCACGGGCGCAACATCGCCGAGGTCTCCTCGATGGCCATCGACGAGGCGATCGCCTACTTCAGCTCCCTGCCGCTCAGCGCGCGCGAGGAGGCCATCGCCCGCCAGGTGGTCAAAGAGATCGTGGAGCGGCTCAGCTTCCTCATGAACGTGGGTCTCGACTACCTGACGCTCAGCCGGGCGTCGGCCTCGCTCTCGGGTGGCGAGGCCCAGCGGATCCGCCTGGCCAGCCAGATCGGCAGCTACCTCGTCGGCGTGCTCTACGTCCTCGACGAGCCCTCGATCGGGCTGCACCAGCGCGACAACCGGCGACTGATCGCGACGCTCGAGCGCCTGCGCGACCTCGGGAACTCCGTGATCGTCGTCGAGCACGACGAGGAGACGATCCGCCTCGCCGACTTCGTCGTGGACATCGGGCCCGGGGCCGGAGAGTTCGGCGGTGAGGTCGTCCACGCGGGCACCTACGAGGCCCTGCTCAAGAACCCGCGCTCGCTGACCGGGCAGTACCTGTCAGGGCGGCGTTCGATCGCCGTACCGAGCGAGCGCCGCGCGGGCAACGGCCAGCGGCTCACCGTGCGCGGAGCGCGAGCCCACAACCTCCAGGACGTCACCGTCGACCTCCCCCTCGGGACGTTCGTCGCGGTGACCGGGGTGTCGGGCTCGGGCAAGTCCTCACTCGTCAACGCCATCTTGCTCGCGTCGCTCGAGCGCCAGATCAACCGGGCCAAGGTCGTCGCCCTCGAACACGACGGCATCGACGGCGTCGAGCACCTCGACAAGGTGGTCGCGGTCGACCAGCAGCCGATCGGGCGCACGCCGCGTTCCAACCCCGCCACCTACACCGGGGTGTTCGACAAGATCCGCAAGCTCTTCGCCGAGGTGCCCGAGGCCAAGGTCCGCGGCTACCAGCCCGGCCGGTTCTCCTTCAACGTCAAGGGCGGCCGGTGCGAGTCGTGCGCCGGGGACGGCACCATCAAGATCGAGATGCACTTCCTGCCCGACGTCTACGTCAACTGCGACGTGTGTAACGGCCAGCGCTACAACCGCGAGACCCTGGAGATCCTCTACCGGGGCCGCTCGATCGCCGACGTGCTCGACATGCCCATCGGTGAGGCGCTCGAGTTCTTCGAGCGTCAGCCGGCGATCGCCCGCCACGTCCAGAGCCTGGTCGACGTGGGTCTCGCGTACGTGCGCCTGGGCCAGCCCGCCCCGACCCTCTCGGGGGGCGAGGCCCAGCGGGTCAAGCTGGCCACCGAGCTCGCCCGGCGTCCGACCGGCCACACGCTCTACGTGCTCGACGAGCCCACGACCGGGCTCCACTTCGAGGACGTGAGCCGGCTCCTCGCGGTCCTGCACCGCCTGGTCGACCAGGGCAACACGGTGCTCGTCATCGAGCACAACCTCGACGTCGTCAAGACCGCCGACTGGGTCGTGGACCTCGGCCCCGAGGGCGGGCGCCGGGGCGGCCGGGTCGTGGGCGAGGGCACCCCGGAGGCGATCGCGCGCCTCGAGACGGCGACCGGCACCGTGCTGAGAGAGGCCCTCGCGACCGGGCGGGCGTAGTGCTGGACAAGCCCGACGGCATCCCGCGCCAGAGCGGCTGCTACCTCTTTCGCAACGCCCGCGGCGAGGTGATCTACGTGGGCAAGGCCCGGGTGCTCGCCCAGCGTCTCGCGAGCTACTTCCAGCGCCGCGAGGGCCTCTCGGAGAAGACCCGGCTGCTGATGGATGAGGCCACCGCGGTCGAGTGGATCGTCACCCCGAGCGAGCTCGACGCCCTGGTGCTCGAGAACGAGCTGATCAAGGCGAACCAGCCCCGCTACAACCTTCGGCTCAAGGACGACAAGACCTTCCCCTACGTCGCGCTGGATTCGCGCACGCCCTTCGCCGCGCCCTACCTGACCCGGGGGGCCCACGTGAAGGGGGTGCGCTACTACGGCCCCTTCGTCGACGTGGGCGCGCTGCGCACCACCATGGACGAACTGCTCCAGGCCTTCCCGCTGCGCACGTGCTCGACCCATAAGTACCGCTACCACGAGCGGGTGGGCCGTCCCTGCCTGCTCTACGACATCGGCAAGTGCTCCGGGCCGTGCGTGGGCAAGGTCGACCAGGACGGCTACCGCGAGATCGTCCAGTCCTGGGCCCGGTTCTTCGAGGGCGACGTGCGGCCCCTGCGCGAGAGGCTGGCGACCCAGATGGACGAGGCCGCCCGAAACCGCCACTACGAGGCGGCGGCGCGCGCCCGCGACGGGCTCGAAGCCCTCGAGCGGGCCTCGGCCAGTCAGAGCGTGGTCCTCGACGACCACTCCGACCTCGACGTGGTGGCCTCGGCCACCGAGGGGTCGCGCACCGCGCTGGTTCGCTTTCGGGTCCGCTTCGGGCGGATCGTCGGGCGTACGGCGCACCTCATCGACCGCACGATGGACGACGACGAGGAGGAGCTGTTCGAAGACGTGCTGGCCGACCTCTACCCCGAGGCGGAGCCGGTGCCGCCGGTGGTGGTGGTCGAGCGGGCCCGGTGGGCGAGCCCGCTCGCGGCCGCGTTCTTGAGCGCCCGGCGGGGCCGGCCGGTCGAGCTCGTGGCGCCCCAGCGCGGCAAGCGCCGGCGCGTCGTCGAGCTGGCCCGGACCGACGCGACCGCGGTCGTCGCGCGCGACAGCCTGCGCCGCCAGGCCGACCACAACGTGCGCAGTCGGGCGCTGCTCGAACTCGGCGAGGCGCTGGGCCTCGCCGCGCCGCCGTACCGGATCGAGTGCTTCGACATGAGCCACCTCCAGGGGACGAACTACGTGGGCTCCATGGTCGTCTTCGAGGACGGGCTCGCGGCCAAGCGCGAGTACCGCCACTTCAACGTGCGCGAGGTCCTCGGCAACGACGACGCCGGCGCCATGGCCGAGGTCGTGCGCCGACGGCTGACCCACTGGGGGGAGGGTGAGGGGTCGCGCTTCGCGCCGGCCGACCTCATCATCATCGACGGGGGACTGCCCCAGCTGCACGCCGCCGAGGCGGCCGCCGCCGAGGTCGGCCTCGCCGGGCGCGTCGAGTTCGCGGCGCTGGCCAAGCGCGAGGAGCTCCTCTACCGGCCGGGTCGGGCCACGCCGATCGCGCTCGAGCGCGGGAGCGAGGCGCTCTACCTCGTCCAGCGCGTGCGCGACGAGGCCCACCGCTTCGCGATCACGTTCCACCGCTCCAAGCGGGGTCGCTCCATGGTCGCCTCGACCCTCGAGGGCGTCGAGGGGCTGGGCCCGGCGCGACGCGAGCGGCTGATGGCCCACTTCGGCTCTCTGGAGGCGCTGCGCGCGGCCCGGCGCGAGGAGCTCGCGGCCCTCCCGTGGCTGCCGGACAGCGTGGCGGAGAGCCTCTACGATCACCTGCACGCGCCGGTGTCGCCCCGGCCCGAGAAGAGGTGAGATGAGCGAGGTCCTCCTGGTCACCGGCATGTCGGGCGCCGGGCGCTCTACGGCCTCGGCGGCCCTCGAGGACCTCGGCTGGTTCGTCATCGACAACCTGCCCGTTGAACTCGCCGTGCGGGTCGGTGAGCTCGCCACCACGCGCAGCGCCCGTGACGCCGGCGTGGCCTTCGTCGTGGGCCGCTCCGCCGACCTCGACGCGGCCGCCCTGCTCGAGGTGGCCCACGAGCTGCGCGAGCGCCACGGCGCCCTGCGGATCCTCTTCCTCGACGCGCCCGACGACGTCCTGATCGCCCGCTTCGAGGGCAACCGGCGCCGCCACCCCATCGACGCACCGACCCTGGCCGAGTCGATCGGCGCGGAGCGGGCCCTCCTCGCGCCGATCCGCGACGCCGCCGACCTCGTGATCGACACCGGCGGACTCAACGTGAACCAGTTGCGCCGGCGGGTCATCGAGAGCGTGGCCGCCCCGGGCGACGGGCGGGCCATGCGGGTCTCGCTGGTGAGCTTCGGCTTCGCCTACGGGATCCCGCGCGACGTCGACCTCGTCTTCGACTGCCGGTTCTTGCCCAACCCCCACTGGATCGAGGAGCTGCGCCCGCTGACCGGCCTCGACGAGCCGGTCGCGCAGTACGTCTTGGCCCAAGAGGGGGCCCGTCGGCTGATCGACGAGGTGGTCGGCCTGCTCGAGTGGCAGATCCCGGCCTTCGCCAAGGAGGGCAAGTCCTACCTCTCGATCGCGGTGGGCTGCACCGGGGGGCGCCACCGCAGCGTGGCCGTGGCCGAGGAGGTCGCCCGGCGCCTGGGCCTGGAGAACCCGCCCTTCCACCGCGACATCACCCGATGAGGGCCGTCGCCGTCGGGGGCGGCCACGGCACGGCCGTCTCGCTGCGCGCGCTCAAGTCGCTCACCCCCGAGGTCACCGGGGTCGTCTCGGTGGCCGACGACGGGGGTTCGACCGGGCGGCTGCGGGCCCTGCTCGACGTGGCCGCCGTGGGCGACCTGCGCAAGTGCCTGGTCGCCCTGGCCGACCCCGAGAACCCGCTCACGCGCTCCTTCGAGCATCGCTTCGCCGTGGGCGAGCTCGCGGGCCACGCCGTGGGCAACCTCTTGCTGGTCGGGCTGATCGACGCGACCGGCGACCTCGAGGAGTCGGTGCGCGCCCTGGCCGAGGTGATGGGCGTGACCGGGGCCATCGTTCCGGCGAGCACCGAGGGCGTCGAGCTCGTGGCCACCACCGGCCACGGGGCCACCCGGGGCCAGAGCGAGGTCGCCCGCACCGGGGCGATCGAGCGGATCCGGCTCGAGCCGCGCCTGGTCGCCGCCCCCATCGCGGCGGTCGAGGCGATCGAGCGGGCCGACGTCGTACTGGTGGGACCGGGGTCGCTCTTTACGAGCGTCCTGGCCGCCTGCGTGGTGCCCGGGGTGACCCAGGCCCTGGCCGCCACCCGGGCCCGGACGCTCTACGTCGCCAACCTCCACCCCCAGGTGCCCGAGACCGAGGGATTCAGCCTGGCCGACCACGTCGAGGCGCTCGAGCGCCACGGCGTGGTCCCCGACGCTGTCCTCGTCGACGCCCGAGGGCCCTACGCCCACCAGGCGTGCGCCCGCCCGGTGGTGCGCGCCGACCTCGCCGACGGCCGGGGACTCGTACACGATGTGCAAAAATTGGCGTCGGCCGTCGCGGCCCTCCTGGCGGGCCGCGCAGCGTAGATCGGAGTGGCGGTGGCGATTCGGGTGGGCATCAACGGCTTCGGTCGGATCGGGCGCAACTTCTTGCGCGCCGCGCTCGGGCGCGAGGGGATCGAGGTGGTGGCGGTGAACGACCTGGTCGCCCCGGCGACCAACGCGCACCTGCTCAAGTACGACTCGACCCAGGGCCCCCTGGGGGTCGAGGTGGCCGTGACCGAGACGGGGCTCGCCGTGGGGGGGCGCGAGATCGCCGTCTACGCCGAGCGCGACCCCGGCGCGGTGCCCTGGGGCGCCCACGGGGTGAACGTGGTGATCGAGTCGACCGGCCTCTTCACCGCCCGGGAGAAGGCGGCCGCCCACCTCGCGGGCGGGGCCCGCCGGGTCGTCATCTCGGCTCCCTCGCCCGACGCCGACGCCTCCTTCGTGGTGGGGGTGAACGACGACACCTTCGACCCCGAGCGCCACGTCGTGGTCTCGAACGCCTCGTGCACGACCAACTGCTTCGTGCCCATGGTCAAGGTGCTCGACGACGCCTTTACGGTGCGCGGGGGGCTCATGACCACGGTGCACGCCTACACCAACGACCAGAACCTGCTCGACCTCGCCCACAAGGACCTGCGCCGGGCGCGCGCGGCCGCGGTGAACATCGTGCCGTCCTCGACCGGGGCCGCCCGGGCCACCAGCCTCGTGCTGGAGGCGATGAAGGGTCGCCTGGACGGGACCTCGCTACGGGTACCGGTGCCGGTCGGCTCGATCACCGACTTCACGGCCGTGGTCGACGCCACCACCGTCGAGGCCGTGAACGAGGCCTTCCGGGTCGCGAGCGAGCGGGCCCTGGCCGGGGTGCTCGTCTACTGCGACGAGCCGATCGTCTCGAGCGACGTCGTGGGCAGCCCGGCGTCGTGCACCTTCGACTCTCTGATGACGATGGTCCAGCCCCTCGACGCGCAGAGCTCGCTCGTCAAGGTCTTCGGCTGGTACGACAACGAGTGGGGCTACTCGAACCGCCTGGTCGACCTGGCCGAGCGCGTCGGGGCGCGGTGAGGCCGCTGCCCTCGACGGCGCGCTGGGGGGACCTCTCCGGCAAGCGGGTTCTCGTGCGCGTCGACTTCAACGTGCCCGTGGCCGAGCGCGACGGCGAGGTCGTGGTCACCGACGACTTCCGCCTGCGCGCCGCGCTGCCGCTGCTCACCGACCTGCTCGCGCGCGGGGCGAGCGTGGTGGCCCGCACCCACTTCGGCCGGCCCGAGGGGCGCGTCGACCCGCGCTACTCGCTCGAGCCGGTGCGTCGCGCGCTCGCGGCGCTCTGTCCGGATGTCGAGTTGGGGGAGAACCTGCGCTTCTACCCGGGCGAGGAGGCCGGCGACACGGCCTTCGGGGCCTCGCTCGTCGAGGGCGTGGACTACTTCGTGAACGAGGCCTTCGGCGCCTCGCACCGCGCCCACGCCTCGATCGTCGTACCCCCGCGCCTGGTGCCCAGCGCGGCCGGGCCGAACCTGGCCCACGAGGCCGAGACGATCCTCGCCCTGCTCGAGGAGCCGCCGCGGCCCTTCGTCGCCATCGTCGGCGGGGCCAAGGTGAGAGACAAGATCGGCCTGGTGCGCGTGCTGGCCGAGCGGGCCGACGTCGTGCTGGTGGGCGGGGGGATGGCCCACACCTTCGCCCTGGCCGACGGGCGGGGCGTGGGCGACAGCCTGGTCGACCCGAATTGGGTCGAGGAGTGCCGGACCCTGCTCAAATCCGGGACGGTCGTCATCCCCCGCGACGCCCGGGGGCTGTCGAGCGGGGCGCCCTTCGGCGCGACCGGGGGCGACGCCCGCGCGATCGATTTCGCCGCGGACGTCCCCGAGGGCTTCACCGCCCTCGACATCGGCCCCGAGACGGTGGCCGTCTTCGCCGCGGTGATCGAGGGGGCCGCCTCGATCCTCTGGAACGGCCCGATGGGCGTCTTCGAGGACCCCCGCTTCATGGTGGGCACGAAGGCGGTGGCCCAGGCCGTCGCGACGAGCGGGGCCGTGAGCGTCGTCGGTGGAGGAGACTCGGCGGCCGCGCTCGACGCGTTGGGCCTGCGCGACGCGGTGACCTTTGTCTCGACCGGCGGCGGGGCGACGCTGCGCCTGGTCGAAGAGGGCGACCTGCCCGGGCTGCGGGCGCTGCGCGAGAGCCCCTTCGACTGATGGCTGCCCCGGCCGTCTACGGCAACTGGAAGATGAACCTCGACCACGTCGAGGCGATCCACCTCATCCAGCAGCTCGGCGTGCTGTTGCGCCGCGCGCCGGTGGAGCACGTGGAGGTGGGGGTGGCCCCGCCCTTCGTGGACCTGCGCAGCGTCGGCTCGGTCATCGAGGCCGACCGTCTGGGCCTCGTGCTGTGCGCCCAGCACGTGAATGAGCACGAGTCGGGGGCCCACACCGGTGAGGTGTCCCTGGCGATGCTCGAGCGCCTCGGGGTGCACGCGGTGCTCGTGGGCCACTCCGAGCGGCGCCGCCTCTACGGCATGGACGACGCCCTCGTCGCGCGCACCCTCGCCCGGGTCGCCGGGGCCGGGCTGCGGGCCATCGTGTGCGTGGGTGAGGACCTCGCCGTGCGCGAGGCCGGCCAGGAGACGGCCTACGTCGCCGACCAGCTGCGCGCCGCCCTCAGGGGTCTGTCCGAGGCCGCCCGGGCGAACGTCACCGTCGCCTACGAGCCCCTCTGGGCCATCGGGACCGGGGTGGTGGCCGAGCCGGCCCAGGTGGCCGCCCAGAACCGATCGATCCGATCGACCCTGGCCGAGCTCGGCCTGGAGGCCCCCGTGCTCTACGGGGGCTCGGTGAGCGCCGAGAACGCCGCCGAGCTGGCGCGCGAGGGGGCGCTGGACGGGTTCTTGGTCGGGGGGGCCAGCCTGCGGGCCGAGGCCTTCCATGCGGTCTGTCGGGCGCTCGACGACTGGTACGCTTCTACCCGCTGAATTTTTCGGAGGGAACCATGCTGACGGC
>JAKABC010000196.1 GCA_021802025.1 Actinomycetes bacterium | reverse complement strand
GTCGGCCCAGGCCCCGGCCCTGGAAGGCCGGGTCGACCGAGATCACGTAGATCTCCCCGAAGCGGTCGGGGTGCAGTTCGTGGACCTTGGTCCAGCACGACGCGGCCACGCGGCCCTCGAACTCGAGCACGAGGAATCCCGAGGGGTCGAACCACGGCTCGGCCATGCGCTCGGCGAGGTCGGCCTCGTCCCAGGCCCCCTGCTCGGGGTGGTCGGCGAAGGCGGCGTTGTTCTGGGCCAGCCACGCCGTGGCGTCGCGGGCGGGCTCGAAGGTGCGCAAAACGCCGCCCTCGGGTACCGGCACGACGTCAACGGGCAGGCGCACGCGCAAGAGCTGGAGCATGCGCACGGCGGCGCCCCCCAGGGGGGGTTCGCTACGGTCGCGGGTCCACCAGTCGACGACGCGGTGGCGTTGGCGCAGCGCCGCGAGGAGTTCGGGGTCGACCCCGCCGCCGCACATCTCGACGGTGGTGTGGGCCCCGGGCGTGGCTGAGGCGTAGCCGACCAGCGTGGGGTCGTGGGCGAGCCAGTGCTCGGCGCCTCGCCCGTGCACCACGGCGCGGCGCCGTCCCTCGTCGATGGCCTCGCGTCCGAGCTCGGCTTCGGTCCGGTCGAGCAGGCTGAGCACCTCGAGTCGCTCCGGCGGGGTCAGGGAGGGGACGCACCGCCAGGCGTTCGACACGGTGGAACCCTACCGGGCCCTCGCGGTTAGGCCACGCGTCGGGCGATGCGCCCGAGGCGCCGCACGAGCGCGCCGACGGTCCGCTCGGCGGCGACGAGCTCGGTGTAGACGTCGGGCGCGAGGGTGTCGCCGTCGTGCTCGACGAGGGCGGTGATGCGCGCGGCGACCTCGGCCATGGTGGAGGTGATCGTGTTGATCTCGGTCTGGGTCGACATGGGGCCTCGAGCGGGTCGGGTCGTGCGGTCGGCGCCTAGCGTACTGTTCGTGCTCCTTGAACCCGCGCCCGACACCACGGCCGTCGCGTGGTCGGCGATCGTCGCCTCGGGCCCCGAAGCCGAGCCCTTCGTGTCGGGTCAGCTCACCCAGGACGTGGCGGGTCTGCGTGAGCCCCGCTGGAGCCTCGTCCTGCAGCCCGACAGCACCGTGGTCGCACCGGTGTGGGTCACCCGTCGCGACGGAGAGCTCGCCCTGGTGCTGGAGCGTCCCCTGGCCGAGGTGACCCTGGCGCGTCTCGCGCGCTTTCGCCTGCGCGTCGCGTGCGCGCTCGAGCTCGTCGAGTCGGTGGAGGGGCCGTTCGCGACGCTCGGGGCCCGGGTGGACGCGCGCTGGCCCGGGCCCCCCGAGGCGGCCCGGGCCCTGACCCCGCACTCCCTCGGCCGTCGGGTGCTCGAGGCGACGGTGTCGTTCACCAAGGGGTGCTACACCGGCCAAGAGCTGGTCGGGCGACTCGACGCGCGCGGCGCGCGCGTGCCCTGGCGCGTCGTGGCGGCGCGCGCCGCGAGCGTGGAGGCGATCGAGGCGGTGCTCTCCGGGCGCGGCCCGGAGGGTCCGCGCGGGGTGACGACGGCGATTGAGCGCGACGGGGTCGTCGAAGCCCTCGGGGTCGCCCACCGCACGCTGGGCGCCGGAGCCTACGACACGGTCACCCTGAGCGAGGTCGACGAGGTCGCGAGCGCCCCTGAGTAGGGTGGGCCCTCGTGGGGGCGGTCCATGCGACTAGCGGCTGAGGGCCTCTTCGTCAAGGTCTCGGGCGTCACCACCGAAGAGGACGCCCTGTTCGCGGTGGCGCTGGGCGCGAACGCCGTCTCCTTCGACGTCTCGTTCAGCGAGCGCCAGGTCCCGGTCGCGACGGTGGCCGACATCGTCAAGCGCCTGCCCCAGGGCGTGGTCGCCGTCGGCGCCTTCCACCACGAGTTGCCCCAACGGATCGTCGAGGTCGCCAACGCGACGGGCCTCGCGGCCGTCGAGGTCGCCGGGCCGATGGCCACCGAGGACCTGGCCTACGTGAGCGACCGGGTGAACCATCTGCTGCGCGCCGTGCCCTTCGACGCCGAACGGCTCACCACCGCGGGGGGCGTCGACTGCCTGTTGGTGCCCGACCTCGACGAGCCGGCGGCGCTCGGGGCCTCCCTCGACCTGCTCGAGCGCTCGAGCCCGCGCACCCCGGTGATCGCGGCGGGCGGGCTCGACCCCCAGAGCGTCATCGCCGTCGTCCAGCGCTACCCGGTCTTCGGGGTGGACGTGCGCGCCGGCGTGGAGCGTTCACCCGGTGAGATCGACCCGGTGGCCCTGGGGGAGTTCGTGACCAACGCGCGCTGGGCCTACGACCACAGCGAGGTCGAGCGGCACTTCGACGAGTGGACCCTCTAGAGCGGGGCTCGGCGCAGGATCACGCTGCCGTTGTGGCCACCGAAGCCGAAGGAGTTCGAGAGCACGACGTCGATCGACGCGGCGCGCGGGGCGCCGATAACGACGTCGAGGCCGACGGCCGGGTCGATCGTCGCGGTACCGGCCGTGGGCGGGATGACCTGGTGGCGCAGGGTGAGGACCGACGCCACGGCCTCCAGAGCGCCGGCCGCGGCTAGGGAGTGGCCCAGGTGGCCCTTGATCGAGGTGACCGGCGGGGCGGCGTCGCCGAAGACGGCCCGCACCGCGACCGACTCGGCCAGGTCGTTGAGCGGGGTCGAGGTGCCGTGGGCGTTGATGTGCGAGACGTCGGCCGGGGTGAGTCCCGCGTCGTCGAGCGCGAGGGTCATCGAGCGGATCGCGCCGTGTCCCTCCGGGTCGGGGGCGGTCAGGTGGAAGGCGTCGGCGGTCGAGGCCGCGCCGACGACCTCGGCGAGGATGGTGGCCCCACGCGCGATCGCGTGCTCCCACTCTTCGAGCACGAGGACCCCGGCGCCCTCGCCCATGACGAAGCCGTCACGCTCGACGTCAAAGGGCCGTGAGACGCCCCGGGTGGACAGGGCCGTCATGTTGCGAAAGCCGGCCTCGGCGATCTCGACGATGACGGCCTCGGCGCCGCCGGCGAGCACCACG
>JAKABC010000021.1 GCA_021802025.1 Actinomycetes bacterium | reverse complement strand
TCACCCTGCTCTCGCCCGAGGAGCGCCGCGCCGCGCGCGCCGAGCTGGGGCTCGACGAGGACGACCTGGTCGTGGTCTCCTACTCGCGACTCGTCCCGCGCAAGGGCATGGACGTGCTCATCCGCGCGAGCGCGGCGCTCGCGCGAACCCACCCGTCCCTGCGAGTCCTCATCGCCGGCGAGGGTCGTGACCGGACCCGACTCGAACGGCTCGTTCGCCGCACCGGGGCCCCGGTGACCTTCCTCGGACGCACCGAGGAGGCCGTGCACCCACGCGTCGTCGGCGCGGCCGACGTCATGGTCATGGCCTGTCGGAACCGGTGGCTGGGATTGGAGCAGGAGGGTTTCGGCATCGTCTTCGTCGAGGCCGCGGCCTGCGGCGTACCCCCCGTCGCGGGCCGCTCGGGCGGGAGCGCCGAAGCGCTGAGCGACGGGTACAACGGCGTGGTCGTCGACCGACCCCGCCGGTGGCGACGCCTCGAACGCGCCCTCGGCGAGCTCCTCAGCGACCCCGAGCGACGGGCCCGCTACGCCGAGCGCTCGCGCGCGCTCGCCGAGGACCGCTTCGACTGGCGCCATCGCGCGGCCGACCTGGCCCGGGGCCTCGCCCCCTACGACGGCTTCGTGCCCGCAGTGGCCGAGCCCGAGGCCGCGTCGTGATCCAGCGGGCCCGCCGCTCGGTCGTGGTCGCGGCGCCGCCTGCGGTCGTCTACGAGGTGGTGGCCGACGTCGAGCGCTACGGGGAGTGGACGAGCGAGCTCAAGAGCGTGGCCGTCCACGAGCGCGACGCCGACGGCCGGCCCCTCGAGGTCGAGTTCCGGGCCGCCGCCTTCGGCCGCTCCACCACCTACACCCTGCGCTACGACTACACCCGCGCCCCCGCCGAGATCGCCTGGCACCAGGTCGAGGGCGACCTCACGTCGATCCTCGACGGCCGCTACCGGTTCGAGGCGGTCGAGGAGGGGACCCGGGTGACCTACGACATCGCGGTCGAGCTGCGGGTCCCGATCCCCGCCTTCGTGCGCTCGCGCGCCGCGGCGCGCATCCAGGCCCAGGCCCTGGATGAGCTGCGCGCCCGGGCCGAGTCGCGATGACGGCCCCGGCGGCCGGGCTCGACGTCGGGGGCACCAAGGCGCTGTGCGTCGTGATCGATGCCTCCGGCACCGTCCTCGCCGAGGGCGAGGCGCCGAGCCCGGTTGACGGCTCGCGCTCGTCCCTTGAGGCCCTCGGAGCCCTCGTCGCCGGGGTCCTCGCCACGGCCGGGGCCGACCCCTCCGAAACCACCCTCGGAGTTGGACTGGCGGGGATGGTGGCGCAGGGTCGGCTCGTGGTGAGCCCGCACCTGCCCCACCTCGTCGGAGTCGACGTCGAGGGGGTCCTCGCCGACGCGCTCGGGGTGGCGGTGCGCGGGGTGAACGACGCCGACGCGGCCCTCGCCGCGGAGTGGGCGTGGGGATCGGCGCGCGGCGCGCGCGACGTGGCGATGGTGACCTTGGGCACGGGGATCGGCGGGTCGTTCGTCCTCGACGGGCGGCCCGTCGCCGGCCGGGGCGGCTTCGCCGGGGAGATCGGCCACATGGTCGTGGTGCCCGGGGGCGAGCCGTGCGCCTGCGGGGGCCGGGGCTGCTGGGAGCGCTACGCCTCGGGCGAGGCCCTCGCGCGCTACGCGCGCGCGGCGCTCGACGAGGGCCGCCTCGACCTCGACGACGGCGCGGGCGAGCCCGGCTACGACCTCGCGCGGGCCCTCGTCGCGGCGGCGCGCGCCGAAGTCCCCGGCGCCGCGGCGGTGCTCGACGAGCTCGCCCACTGGCTGGCGCTCGGACTGGCGAACCTCGTGGTCGCGCTCGACCTCGAGCGCGTCGTGCTCGGCGGCGGACTCGGCGCCGAGGCCGACCTCTACGCCCCAACCGTCTTAGAGGACCTCGGCGCGCGCCTCGAGGGGGCGGCGGCCCGCGGGCCGCTCGCCCTCGGGCCGGCCGCCTACGGATCTCGCGCCGGCGCGGTCGGCGCGGCCCGGCTCGGGGCGCGCCGATGAGACTCGGCGTCGTCCTACCGACCTTCAGCGATGACGCGACCGAGGCGCTGGCCCTGGCCGCGCGCGCCGAGCTCAACGGGATCGACGCCGTGATGGCCTTTGACCACCTCTGGCCCGTCGGCGAGCCCACTCGTCCGGCCCTCGCGCCCCTGCCGGTGCTCGCGGCGGTGGCCGCGCGCAGCGAGCGGCTCGTGCTCGGCCCGCTGGTCGCGCGGGTGGGTCTCGTCTCGAGCGCGCACCTGGTGGGTCAGATGCGCGCCCTGGCGCTGCTCGCGCCCGGTCGGGTGCTGTGCGCGCTGGGCACCGGGGACGCGACCTCGGCCGAGGAGGAGGCCGCCTACGGCGTCGCCGCGCGCTCGCCCGACGAGCGCCGCGCGCGCCTGGAGGAGGCGCTCGAGGCCCTGGCGGGGTTCGGAGAGCGCTGGTGTGGCGCCGGGGGCGCGGCGACCAACGCGATCGCGCGCCGTCACGGCGCGGCGCTCAACCTGTGGCGGGCGAGCCCGGGTCGGGTGCGCGAGGCGGCGGTCGAGGGCCCGGTGACCTGGGCCGGACCCCTCGAGGGGGGTGAGGCGCTGCTCGACGCGCTCGAGCACGCCGGGGCCACGTGGGCAGTCGCCACGCGCGCGCGCGACCTCGACGCGCTCGAGCGCTGGCGCGCCCAGCGCTGACTCACTACGGTTGATGGATGGAGTTCCGCCGCGTCAGTGGTCTGCCCCCCTACGTCTTCGCCCAGATAAACGGTCTCAAGGCCGAGGCGCGCGCCGCGGGCCGTGACGTGGTCGACTTCGGCTTCGGCAACCCCGACCTGCCCAGCCCCGACGTCGCGGTCGAGAAGCTCGCCGAGTCGGTCCACAACCCCCGGAACCACCGTTACAGCGCGAGCCGGGGGATCCCCAACCTGCGTCGGGCGATCGCCCAGCGCTACAAGACCCTCTTCGACGTCGACCTCGACCCCGAGACCCAGGTGGTGACGACCATCGGCGCCAAAGAGGGCCTCACCCACCTGATGTGGGTGCTCTGTGAGCCGGGGGACTGCGCGGTCGTGCCGAGCCCCAGCTACCCGATCCACCTCGCCGGACCGGGTTTCGCCGGTGCCCGGGTGATCACCGTGCCCGTGGCCGACCCCGGGACGAGCGACCTCGACGCGGGCGAGCAGTTCTTCGCCGGGCTCGAAGAGGCGGTGCGCACCGCACCCTCGCGCCCGCGGGTGATCATCGTCTCGTTCCCCCACAACCCGACGACGGCCTGCGTGGACCTCGCCTTCATGGAGCGACTGGTCGCCTTCGCCGCCGAGAACGAGATCGTGGTCTGCCACGACTTCGCCTACGCCGACCTCGGCTTCGACGGCTACCGGCCGCCCTCGATCCTCCAGGTGACGGGGGCCGAGGAGTGGTGCGTCGAGCTCTACACCCTCACCAAGTCCTTCTCGATGGCCGGCTGGCGGGTGGGGTTCTGCGTGGGCAACGCCGAAGTGGTGGCCGCGCTCACCAAGCTGAAGAGCTACCTCGACTACGGCACCTTCCAGCCGGTCCAGATCGCCGCGATCGTGGCGATGAACGAGGCGACCGACTACCCGGGCCAGCTGCGCGCGGTCTACCAGGGGCGCCGCGACGCCCTCGTGGAGGGGCTGAACCGGATCGGCTGGCCGGTCGCGGCCCCGCGGGGCTCGATGTTCCTCTGGGCGCCGATCCCCGAGACCTACCGCGAGGTCGGCTCGCTCGAGTTCTCCACCCTGCTCATCCGCGAGGCCGACGTCGCGACCAGCCCCGGGATCGGCTTCGGGATGAACGGCGACGACCACGTGCGCTTCGCGCTCATCGAGAACGAGATGCGCACCCACCAGGCCGTGCGCTCGCTCAAGCGGGCGCTCGCCAAGCTGGGTTAGGGCCGGCCCGCGCCGGGGACCTCGACGGCGCAGGCCTCGACGCGTCCGAGTCGCCGCCCGTCGAGCTCGAAGCGGCTCGAGGTGGGCGCCGTCATCACGTAGAGCGTCGTGCGGTCCTCGCCCCCGAGCATGCAGGCGAAGGCGTTCTGGGTGCAGGCCACCTCGTCGAGCACCCGGCCGCCCTCGGCGACGCGCAGGCACCGCGGGCGCAGCGCGTCGGCGAGCCAGATCGCGCCCTCGGCGTCGAGGCACATCCCGTCGGTGGCGACGAGGTCGAGCGCGGCGAAGACCCGTCGGTTCGCGAGGGTCCCGTCGGGGGCGACGTCGAAGGCGCTGAGGCGAAAGGCCAGGGTCTCACCCACGACGAGGGTAGCGCCGTCGGGGGTGAGGACGGTCCCGTTGGGGAAGGTCATCTCCTCGACCACCTGGCGCACCTCGCCGGTGGCGGCGAGCACGACGAGCGAGGTCGTGGGGATCCCGCGCTCGTAGAGCCCCGCCGGTCCGAGCTCGGCCAGGTCGGCGTCGAGGTCGAAGCCGAAGTCACCGACGTAGATGGTGCCGTCGGCGCCCACGCAGAGGTCGTTCAGCCAGAACCCGCAGTACGCGGAGAGGTCCGCGATCACCCGGTCGCCCCCGGCGCCGAAGAGGTGGACGGTGTGGTCGGTCATCGAGGCGTAGACGAGGTCGCCCTCGGGCGTCCAGCCGAGCCCCGAGGGCTGGGTGGGCACCGCGAGCTCGAGGCGCTCCTCGGCGCCCTCGGGGTCCATCGAGTAGACGGCGCGCCGGTAGAAGTCGCTGTACCAGAGCCGCCCGGCGTGCCAGCGCGGCCCCTCCCCGAAGCCCAGGCCCTCACGCAGGATCGTCGTAGTGCGCATCTCTCCCCCTCTAGGCGCGCAGCGCCTCTCGTCGCCAGGCGGCGTAGGCGGCCCCGGTCGGCTCGAGCCGGTCGGGACGCGGCGCGAAGCGCCGGGCCGGTCGCCACAGCTCGGCCACCTCCTCGAGGGAGTCGACGAGCCCCGCCCCGAGGGCGGCCACGCTGGCCGCGCCCCGCGCGGTCGCCTCGAGGCTGGTCGAGCGCGCCACGGGCAGGCCCGAGACGTCCGCCTGGAGCTCTAACAAGAGGTCCATCACCGCGGCGCCGCCGTCGGCGCGCAGCTCGGTGAGCGACACCCCGGCCGCGGCGAAGGCGTCGGTCATCGCGCGCACCTGGAAGGCGAGGGCCTCGACGAGCGCGCGGGCGATCTCGGCGCGGCCCGAACCCCGGCTGAGCCCGGTGATGGTGCCGCGCGCCTCGGGGTTCCAAAAGGGCGAGCCGAGCCCGGTGAGGGCCGGCACGACGCGTACGCCGCCGGCGTCTGCGACCGAGCGCGCGAGCGGCTCGATCTGGTCGAGCGAGTCCGCGAGGCCGACCTCGACGAGCCAGGTGAGGGCGGCCCCGGCGACGAAGGCCGAGCCCTCGTAGGCGAAGTGGGCCGGGCCGTGCGCCCCGAGGTCCCAGGCGACCGTCGTGAGGAGGCCCTCGGCCGGGGCCGGCACGTCGGCGCCGGCGTGGGCCAGCACGAAGGCCCCGGTGCCGTAGGTCGCCTTGACCTGACCGGGCGCGACGCAGGCCTGGCCGAGGAGGGCGGCCTGCTGGTCGCCCAGCACCCCGGTGATCGGCACGCCCGCGAGCTCGGCGACGGCCTCGGCGTCGACCTCGCCGAAGAGCCCGGCCGAGGGGCGCACGCTCGCCAGGCGCGACGCGTCGACGCCGAAGAGCCCCCCGAGCGCCCCCGACCAGTCGAGGGTCGTGAGGTCGAACAGCGCGGTGCGCGAGGCGTTCGAGGGCTCGGTGACGAAGGCCCCCCCGTCAGGCCCGCCGGTGAGGGTCCAGACGAGCCAGGTGTCGACGGTGGCGTAGACGGGGTCGCGGGCGTGGTCGCCCGCGCCGTGCTCGGCCAGCCAGGCCATCTTGGTCGCCGAGAAGTAGGGGTCCAGGACGAGCCCGGTGGCGGCGCGCAGCGCGGGCTCGTGGCCGGCCGCGCGCAGGGCGGCGCAGGCGGGCGCGGTGCGCCGGTCCTGCCAGACGAGCGCCGGGGCGAGGGGCACGCCGCTCGCCCGGTCGAAGGCGACGGTCGTCTCGCGCTGGTTGGTTATCCCGACGGCCACGACCTCGTCGCCGGCGCCGCGGCGGCGCCGGGCCACCTCGGCGAGTACCTCGCGGGCGAGGGCGGCGATGGTCGCCGGGTCCTGCTCGACCTCGCCGGGGCGGGGGTAGGCGACGGGCAGGTCGCGGTGGGCCTCGTCGAGGGGCTCGAGCGACTGCGAGAAGGCGACGGCGCGCACCCCCGAGGTCCCGGCGTCGAGGGCGAGGACGATGCGCACAGCCGAAGACTAGGGAACCGGCGGGCCCCCGGCGGGGAGCGACCGATGGGGCGGGGTAGTGAGAATGTGTTCAGGAAAGTAGTTGACACCGTGTAATTACAGTGCTGTAATGACACAGCATCTTGCGACGAGGTGGTGGTTGACCACTACATCTTGTGGCTCGGGGGGGCTTGACCGGTAGAATGGTTCCCCCACCCAGGACGTCGGGGGACGCTCGCAGTGTCGGATCCGACGACGGGAGAAGAGAGAATGGCTATCGCACCGCAGCGCCTGGGGATCGGCATCCGCCGGTACTTCACCACCGAGGACCGCCACCCCTACGACGAGATCATCTGGGAGAGGCGCGACGCGCGCATCACGAACTTCCGCGACGGGTCGGTGGCCTTCGAGCAGCTCGACGTCGAGGTGCCCGCCTCGTGGTCGTTGAACGCGACCAACATCCTCGCCCAGAAGTACTTCCGCGGCACCCTGGGAACCCCCGAGCGCGAGACCTCGCTCAAGCAGGTCGTCGACCGGATCGTCGACACCATCACCGCCTGGGGCGTCGAGGGCGACTACTTCGTCGACGAGGAGGAGTCCGAGGCCTTCCGCGCCGAGCTCAAGCACCTGCTCGTCACCCAGAAGGCGGCCTTCAACTCACCGGTGTGGTTCAACATCGGCGTGCGGGGCGTCCCCCAGCAGGCCAGCGCGTGCTTCATCCTCGCGGTCGAGGACTCGATGCGCTCGATCCTCAACTGGTACACCGAGGAGGGGATCATCTTCAAGGGCGGCTCGGGCGCCGGGGTGAACCTCTCGCACATCCGCTCGAGCTACGAGCCCCTCGAGGGCGGCGGCACGGCGAGCGGGCCGGTCTCGTTCATGCGCGGGGCCGACGCCTCGGCCGGCACGATCAAGTCCGGCGGCAAGACCCGTCGCGCCGCGAAGATGGTCATCCTCGACGTCGACCACCCCGACGTCGAGGAGTTCGTCTGGTGCAAGGCCCGCGAGGAGCAGAAGGCCCGCGTGCTGCGCGACGCCGGCTTCGACATGGACCTCGACGGCAAGGACATCACCTCGGTCCAGTACCAGAACGCCAACAACTCGGTGCGCGTCTCGGACGCCTTCATGGAGGCCGTGATCGCCGACGCCGACTGGGCGCTGACGGCCCGCCACGGCGGGGGCGTCGTGCGCACCGTCAAGGCCCGCGACCTGTGGCGCCAGATCGCCCAGGCGGCCTGGGAGTGCGCCGACCCCGGCCTGCAGTTCGACACGACGATCAACAAGTGGCACACCTCGCCCAACACCGCGCGGATCAACGGGTCGAACCCCTGCTCGGAGTACATGCACATCGACAACTCGGCGTGCAACCTCGCGAGCCTCAACCTGATGAAGTTCCTCCACGACGACGGCCGCTTCGACGTCGAGGCCTTCAAGGCCGCCATCGACGTCGTCTTCACGGCCCAGGAGATCCTGGTCGGCTTCGCCGACTACCCGACCGAGAAGATCGGCGAGAACTCCCGCCGGTTCCGCCAGCTCGGCCTGGGCTACGCCAACCTGGGGGCCCTGCTCATGGCCTCGGGCCACGCCTACGACTCCGACGCCGGCCGGGCCTGGGCCGCCTCGATCACGGCCCTCATGACCGGCTACGCCTACGCGGTGAGCGCGCGCACGGCCGGGCGCATGGGCCCCCACGAGGGCTTCGCCGAGAACGCCCAGCCGATGCTCGACGTGCTGCGCATGCACCGGGACGCGGCCTACCGCATCGACGAGCATCTCGCGCCGGCCGAGCTCCTCCAGGCCGCCCAGCGCGCCTGGGAGGACGCGGTCGACCTGGGGAGTCGCCACGGCGTGCGCAACGCCCAGGCCTCGGTGCTCGCCCCGACCGGGACGATCGGCCTGCTCATGGACTGCGACACCACCGGCATCGAGCCCGACCTCGGCCTGGTGAAGTTTAAGAAGCTGGTGGGCGGGGGCAACATGGCCATCGTCAACCAGACGGTGCCGCGGGCCCTGGCCTCGCTCGGCTACTCGCCCGAGGAGGTCGCGGGGATCATCGCCTACATCGACGAGAACAAGTCGATCGTGGGCGCGCCCGCCCTCAAGCCCGAGCACCTGCCGGTCTTCGCCTGCTCGATGGGCGACAACACGATCCACTACCTCGGTCACGTGAAGATGATGGGCGCGGTCCAGCCCTTCATCTCCGGGGCGATCTCCAAGACGGTCAACATGCCCGAGGACGCGACCGTCGACGACGTGGCCGACCTGCACCTCGAGTCGTGGCGGCTCGGGATCAAGGCCGTCGCCATCTACCGCGACAACTGCAAGGTCGGCCAGCCGCTCTCCACGGCGAAGAAGGACGACGCGCCCGCCCCGGGGATCCTCGGCGGCGTGAGCGAGTCCGAAGTCGTCTCCCTCTACGGTAAGGTCGCCGAGCTCGAGGCGGCGCTGGCCGCCGCGCGCAACGAGAGCCCCTCGGTCGTGGTGGGCGCGGTCCGCGAACGCCTGCCGCGCCGGCGCACGTCGTCGACCTTCGCCTTCCGCGTGGCCGACTGCGAGGGCTACGTCACCGTCGGCGAGTACGAGGACGGCCGCCCGGGCGAGGTCTTCATCAAGGTCGCCAAGCAGGGCTCGACGCTGGCCGGGATCATGGACGCCTTCTCGATCTCGATCAGCCTCGGCCTCCAGCACGGTGTGCCGCTGCGCACCTACGTGCGCCAGTTCGCGAACATGAAGTTCGAGCCGTCGGGGATGACCGACGACGCCGACCTGCGTATCGCGACCTCGCTGGTGGACTACATCTTCCGTCGGCTCGCGCTCGACTACCTCTCGCTCACCGAGCGCGAGGAGCTCGGCGTCCTCTCGACGAGCGAGCGGATCCAGCCCACGCTGCCGACCGTGGCCGAGCAGGCGACCCCCGATGAGCCGCTGGCCCAGCCGTCGTTGCTCGAGGTCACCGAGAAGCCGACCGAGCGGGTCGCGCCCTCCGCGCCCTCGGGCCCCACGCCGGGTCTGATCGCACGCTCCGAGCAGCGCGACGCGCCCCTCTGCTACGCCTGCGGCAACCAGATGCAGCGCGCCGGGTCGTGCTACGTCTGCTCGAGCTGCGGGGCGACGAGCGGCTGCTCGTAATGTGAAGTGTCACCACGTGACACGCCGGAATTTCACCAAGTGACATGGTCAATTTCACGAAGTGACACCGGTGATTTCACGAGGTGCCACCAAGGCAGCGGTCGCGACGTGTTCGGCAGTGGAGTGTGACGGTGCTTTGGGTCCGCACAGGCCGCCAGGCTGGCGCGGAGTCCTCACCCTTCGCGAGGGGTACGGTCTTCTGTAAAGGACTGTAAAGTCTGTAAAGGACTGTAAAGTCTGTAAAGAGCGACACTGTAAAGGGAGTGCGCGTGCCCAACCCCTTCACTCCGACATTCGGGACCCCTCCCCCTCTACTCGTGGGGCGCGACCAGCTCATCCAGGAGTTCTCTGACGGCCTTGCGGCCGGGCCTGGTGATCCCTCGCGCGCAACGCTCTACGTGGGGCTGCGTGGCTCAGGCAAGACCGTGCTGCTCAACAAGGTCGAGGACGCCGCACGCGAGCAGGGCTGGCTCGTCATCAACGACTCCGCCACGGCCGGGCTCGTCGACCGCCTCGTCTACGAGCTGCTCCCCAAGGCGCTCATCACGCTCAAGGGCGGGGGTAAGGCGACGCGCAAGCGCCTGACGGGCATGTCCGGTCCTGCGCCGGTCGGCGGTGGAGTGACGTGGGAGACGGTCGAAGACTACCCCGTGCGCCCAGGATTGCGCGGCCTCCTTGAGGAAATCACCGACCACCTCGCGACCCACGGTACCGGCGTGCTCTTCTCCATCGACGAGATCCACTACGCCCAGATCGCCGAGGTCGCCCAGCTGTGCGCCGTCGTGCAGCTGGCCTTCCGTGAGAACCGTGACGTGGCCCTGGTCGCGGCGGGTCTGGGGTCCGTCGTGGACCGCCTGCTCAACGAGCCGTCGGTGACGTTCCTGCGCCGGGCGGAGCGCCAGGTTCTCGGACCTGTCGGCGTGGACGACATCATCCCGGGCTTCGTCACGCCGGTGTCCAAGAACGGGCGCCGCATCAGCGAGGAGGTCGCTCGGTTTGCCGCCGAGGCGACCGGCGGCTACCCCTTCCTCATCCAACTCATCGGCCGTCACGCGTGGGCCCAGGCCCCTACGCAGAGCGAGATCACCCGCGCGCACGTCGAGGCGGCCATCCCCATCGCCCAACGACGAGTGGGCTCGCTGGTGTTCGCGCCGGTAGTCAAGGACCTGAGCGACATCGACAAGACCTTCCTCGTGGCCATGGCGCGTGACCGAGGTGTGTCACGGGTGCGCGACGTGGCGACGCGCATGGGGGTGGACGGCAACTACGCGAACGTCTACCGGCGGCGGCTGCTGGACGCCGAGCTCATCGTTGAGGCCGGCAGGGGCCGGGTGGCGTACGCGATCCCGGGCCTGACCGAGTACCTCCGCGACCACGTGGTCGCTGACCTCGGAACGACGCTCACGGTTCCGTAGAGCCCATCGCGGATGGAACCCACCCTTCGGGAGCGGTTCGCGGCCCGTAAGAAGGCCACGAAGCTCGGGGCCCAAGGATCCGCGTGAATGTCAGGCCATCACGTGGGCCGCGGCACTTGACCAGGTACTTGTCACCAAATGAAATTTCCCGGCGACATTTCACGAAAGTTCACACGTGAAGTGAAGTTTCACCACGTGGCACGCCGAAATTTCACTAAGTGACATGGTCAATTTCACGAAGTGACACCGGTGATTTCACGAGGTGACACTGACGAGACCGGCGGCCCCCTGCGGGGGGCCGCCGCGCTATCTATCGCGTGAAGCGCTCGAGTTCATTCGCCCCGCGCGACCTCTTGACCCATCCCGCCAACTTCGGTCGGGAGATCAACGTGACCTGGAGACGGGCGACGAGTCTCGACGTGGCGAGCGGGTTCGACTCTGCGGCGTA
The DNA here is from genome assembly GCA_021802025.1 of Actinomycetes bacterium. Lineage (GTDB taxonomy): Bacteria > Actinomycetota > Acidimicrobiia > Acidimicrobiales > RAAP-2 > RAAP-2. The sequence continues at coordinate 4,918 of JAKABC010000021.1, read as the reverse complement.
GGCGATCCGTAACCCTTGCAGCCAGGCTCAGCGTCCGCGGCCGTTCCCGTTGAAGAAGAACGGCTTGGTTCGACGCCCTTGCGCGTCGCGCGGTGCGATGGACGAGTACTGACCCGGCTCCTTCTCGAAGAGGAAGTGATTCAGTCTCTGCCAGAAGGTGCGACGAACGGCGTCCTCGGGTTCAACGACCGTTGGGTCCACCTCATCTCCGACGCCGTGCTCCGCGGGCATCTCGAGGAAACGCTCGACTGCGTCGTGACCCCCGCTCGAATCGTCACCAGGTTCGACTCTGTCCACAACGTTGATGGTACGTCAGGACGGTCGCAGCGCACTCAACGCGGAGGTGGATACGCCACGCTGGTGTACCCCGACTTCATAACAGTCGGAGAATTGTTTTTCCTCGGTTTTCAGATGGACTTCCTCGAAGGGGGAGCGCCCCTTCCCTTACTCGGGCGATGAGTTACTCGCGACTCACTACGAGTGTCGAAACCCTCCCCGTCGAGGTCGAGATCAAGGAGGCTGGGGGCGAGAACCTTGCGGGTAGCGAATCTGCTGGTGTTGTTTGACGGGGCGCGCCGCGTGTCACCACCTCGCGGGGCCCTGGTGCTCCCTCAAGCGACTTAAGTCGCCACGACCGTGGTAAGCAGACCGGGTGTCACCACGTGAAAGTTCACGGTGACATTCCACGAAAGTTCACACGTGATGTGAAGTTTCACCACGTGACACGCCGAAATTTCTCCACGTGACGTGGTTATTTTTGCGAGGTGACATCGGTGTTTTCACGAGGTGCCATCGACGAGGCGATCAGGTTCTGCCGCGCAATCGATCGGCAGTCGGTGAGATTCGCGCCGGCGCGATACGACGTCGCAGTTGCTCGACCGCGGGCCGACTCAGCGTGCGAGGGGTCGGCGACCCATCGCACGCAAGTGGCGGTAGTGGGAGGCGAGAGCGGCGTGGAAGGAGGGCTGGACCCGGCGCGGGATGCCGTAGTCGGCGCAGACCTCGGTCACGATTGGGGCGATGACCGGGTAGGCGGTGTGGGGGAGACGGGGGAAGAGGTGGTGCTCGGTCTGGTGGTCGAGTCCGCCCGCGTACCAGCGGAAGAGTCGGCTCAGGGGGCCCGATCCGTGGGAGAAGTCGAGGCTCGAGCGCACCTGCCACTCGTGCCACTGGTAGGGCGGGCGGGTGCCGCCCTGGGCGAACTCGGCGCCCTCGACGACGTGGGCCGACTGGAAGACGACCCCGAGCACGAAGCCGACGGCGAGGATCACGGCCACGCCGCCCACCGCGACGACCCAGAACGGGTGAGTGAGGGTCGGCAGGCCCAACATGAAGGCCACGAAGGCGACTTTGGTCGTGACCGCGACGGTGGCGTCGCTCACGGTGGTGCGGTGACCCCGCGAGTGGCGCGACACCCCGACTAACGAGGCCAGGTCGTTGAACATGATCTCGAGCACGGTGAAGCTGTAGAGGGGCCAGAGGTAGAGGTGCTGGAAGCGGTGCCAGGGGCGGCGGGGCTGGAAGGGGGCCAGGCGAGCCAGCGGACCGAGGTTGATGTCGGAGTCGACGCCCACGACGTTGGGCGATCCGTGGTGGAGGGTGTTGTGGCGGTACCGCCACCGGTTGGCGTCACCGCCGATGGCGAACATGCTCCAGCCCACCACACGATTCGCGACTGAGAGTCGCTTGGTGGCCGAGGCGAAAAAGGCGTTGTGGTTGGCGTCGTGTTGGATGTTGAAGCCGACCGCGGCGAAGGCCAGGGTGAACGACGTCGACGCGGCGATCCCCTCGAGCCAGCCGGCGGCGAGGATGACCGCGACGAAGCTGGCGAGGAACCAGACCGCGATGACGACGGCCTTCACGTGGAGCCGACGGTGCGCGCGGCGCAACGTTCCCTGGTCGAGCCGTTCGGTCACCGCTCGGGTCAGGTCCCCCGCGAAACCCCCGGTGCGTACCGGTGGGGTTCGAGTGGTTGTGGTCACGGGGGCGGTCCTTGGTCGTTCCCACGCTACCGCCCACATCACGCGGGGTGACCGGCACCCCACACCCGGGCGCCGACCTGGTGCGATGGTCGGGCCCGGGTGGGGAACCCGCGACCTCAGCGATCCATCACGACGACGGCCCGCCCCGTGAGGGAGCCGTCGTGGAGGCGCCGGTAGGCCTCGGGGGCCTCGTCGATTCCGAAGCGCTCGACGTGGACGCGCACCTGGTGGCGATGCGCGAGTTCGACGACCTCGATCAGCTCGTCGCGGCTACCCCAGTACGAGGTCATCACCGGAGACTCGTAGGGGGTGGAGAAGAAGCCGACCGGCACCGTCGCCCCGCCCATGCCCAGGCCCACGATGTGGAACTCTCCGCCGACGCCCACGAGCTGACGGGACACCTCGAGGCTCGACGCGAAACCGGCGAAGTCGAAGACCGCGTCGGCCCCACGCCCGTGGGTGAGCCGTCGTACCGCGGTGACGATCTCCGCGTCGTCGGAGCGCAGCGCCTCGTCCGCGCCCGAGTCGAGGGCTAGCTTCAGCTTGGCGTCGTCCACGTCGAGGGCGATGACCCGCGCGCCACTCAGAGCCCGGATGATCTGGATGCCCACATGGCCGAGTCCACCCGCGCCCACCACGACGGCCGTCGAGCCTGCTCCCAGCACGGGTAGCGCCGACTTGATCGCGTGGTACGGGGTGAGCCCGGCGTCGGTGAGTGGCGCGGCCTCGGCCGGGTCGAGGTCGCCGATCGGTACCAGGTGGCGAGCCGCGTCGACCACCATGTACTCGGCCATGGCACCCGGCGCGCCGAGCCCCGGGGGGAAGAGGGCGAGCTCTCCGGCGCGCTCGCAGTAGTTCTCCCGACCCCGCGCGCACTGACGACACACCCCACAGCCCCACGGTCCGTAGACGGCGACGGCCTCGCCGAGGGTCACCTCGTTGACCCCGTCGCCGAGCTCGGCGACGACGCCCACGCCCTCGTGGCCGAGGGTGAGGGGCAACGCGCCGAAGGCGTACTGCTCTTGAGGGATGCTCATCACGAACACGTCCGAGTGGCACAACCCGGCCGCCGAAACCTTGATCAGGACCTGACCCGGTCCGGGGGTGGGTCGCTCGATCTCGACGACCTCGGGGGACTGGCCGAACTGGCGGTACTGCACTGCCTTCATGGCGTTCTTCATGGCGCCGCGCCTTTCTCCCGGGCTGGCCGGTCCCGGTACGGGACGGCGCTCGGGCGCTCTCCATCCTCGTCGTCGTGACGGCCGACGTGTCGGGCCCATCGTCCCGACCGGCGCGAGACGGTGGGCCGCGGCCGATTCAGGCCGTAAACCGTCGGGACCAGGGCCGATAGTCGAAGGTGGCCCCAGCCAGGCCGTCGCCGCGCCGGCGCGGGCGCGACCTTCGCCGCTCCCGGCTCGCCCCGAGAAAGGCGAAGCGCAGCGCGTGCTCGGTCACCGCTTCACTGAAGCGGCCCTCGAGCAGGTCGGCGACGTCGGCCTCGAACTCTTCGATGAGCCGGGCCGGGTCCTCGGCGCACGCGTCGCACCCGCACGAGGGGTACGCGCGGAGACAGGTTCGCCCGAAGAGGGCGCTCACCCCGGGGAAGGCCGTCGCGGCCAGGGTGAGGGGGGCGGCCACGGGATCGTCGGGTACCAGGCGCACGATCCAGAGTGCGCCCGCGGTCATCCCGGGCCCGAGGTCGTCGGGGCCCACGGGTCCGCGCGCGACGCGGTAGTCGCGCTCGAGGCGCGCGAGCAGCTCCTCGGCGCGCTCGACGACGACGCCGTAGCGCTCGGGCGCACTGACTCGTCCGTAGGCCCCGGCGGGCGGCTCGTCGTGATCTATCCGGGCATCCTCGCACGCGACGAACCAGGGAGGGCGACGACCGGTCCGGCCGCCCCTCGTCCGCTCGTAGCGCCGTGTCTCGATCGCCGCCGCGGTGAACGGGGGAGCGACGACCTCGCGACGGGCGCGGTGGGCGAGAATCGTGGCGTGCGCCCAGTGCTACGCATCGGCCGGCGGTCCGCTTCGAGCGACGCCACCGCGGACCGCGCGACCGTTGCGACCGGCGTCGATGACCTCGTGGAGCGCCGTCTCCTCACGGGCCTCGCCCTCGTGCCAGCCGGGGCGAACGTGGTGATGCAGCTCTCGCTCGCCCCGGTCGGGCGGGCCGTGCTCGAGAGTCGCGTCGAGTCCGGCGCCCTCACCCGCCACCCGATCAAGCGCACCCGTACGACGCTGAGCTACCTGGTGCTCGCGATGTGCGGCACCGAGGACGAGCGCGCGTGGCTCGGTCGCGAGGTGTCGCGCCAGCACCGCGGCGTGCGCTCGGGCGAGGCGAGCCCGGTCGCCTACGACGCCTTCGACCCGTCGCTCCAGCTCTGGGTCGCGGCCTGCCTCTACCGAGGCGCCCTCGACGTCCTCGCCCTCTACGGCGAGTCGCCCGAGGCGGCCACCCTCGACGCCCTCTACGAGCGCTCGGCCCGCCTCGCGACGGTCCTGCAGGTGCCCCCCGGGGCGTGGCCGGCGACGAGGGCCGACTTCGACGCGTACTGGAACGCCCGCCTCGCCGAGCTCACGATCGACGAGCCGACCCGGCGCTACCTGGTCGAGCTCGTCACCCTGGGCTTCGTGTGGCGGCCCCTCTCGCGGCTTTTCGGCCCCTGGCACGCGCGCGCCACGCTCGCGCTGCTCGACCCGCCCTTTCGCGCGCTGCTCGGACTGACCCTCAGCCCGGCCGAGGAGGCGCGGGTCCGTCGCCAGCTCGCGGGTCTCGCCCGCCTCTATCGAGCCCTGCCGCCGGCGCTCGCGCGCGCGCCCTTCACCTGGGTGCTCGCCGACGCCCGCGCGCGCCGGGCGCGGGGGCGCGCCCTCACCTGATCAGCCCTGGAGGTAGCGCACGCGACAGCGCTGGCCGTTCTTAAAGATGAGGGTGA
>JAKABC010000195.1 GCA_021802025.1 Actinomycetes bacterium | reverse complement strand
GGCGCGGGGGTCGGCGCGGCCGTCGGGGCGGGGCGGGCACCCTCGAGCTGGGCGATGCGCTCGGCCGCCTGGCGCAGCTGCTGGCGCTGCTGGTGGACGAGGTCCTTCATCTGGCGGACCTCGCCCGAGAGCCGCTCGAGGAACTCGTCGACCTCGTCGACGCTGTAGCCCTTCAGGCCGACCTTGAAGGTCACCGTGTCGATGGCCTCGAGGGCCGAGGGGGCGCTGTCCGTGGTGTCCATCTCGCCACCCTACCGCCGGTCCCGCGGCCGGGCGGGACGAGTCAGCGCCGCTGGTTGATCCGCACCAGGTTGCCCGAGGGGTCGCGCACCGCGGCGTCGCGGATCCCGTAGGGCTGGTCGGTCGGCTCCTGGACGAGTTCGACGCCCTTCGCGATGAGGGTCGCGACGCTGCCCTCGAGGTCGTCGCTCTCGAGCACCACCTGGGCGAAGGTGCCCTTGGCCATCATCTCGGCGACGGTGCGCCGCTCGTCGTCGGTGAGGTTCGGCGTCGCCTGAGGCGGGTAGAGAACGATGCCCGTCGAGGGCTGGTCCGGGGGGCCGACGGTGATCCAGTGGAGGTCGCCGTAACCCACGTCGAGACGAACCTCGAAGCCGAGCGCGTCGCGGTAGAAGGCGGTCGCGGCCTGCGGGTCGTTCTGGGGTAGGAAACTGGAGCGAATGGTGAGGTCCATGGCCCGAGGCTAGGACCGGGCGGGCGCGGGCGCCTCTCGATTCCTGACCGGTCGGGTCACCTGGCGCGCCACGCACGGATCGAGGTCGAGGGTGGCGCCACGCCAACGTCGTGCGTAGGCGCCCGGCGGCTCACCGACCAGCTCGCTGAAGCGTCGCGAAGGTGCCGAGCGACCGGTACGCGACCGCGGCGGCCACCTCGGTGAGCGCCACGCCCGCGCGCAGCAGCGCCATCGCCCGCTCGACGCGACGGGTCATGAGGTAGTGGTAGGGCGACTCGGCGTACGCGCGGGAACGAGCGCGCAAAGTGCCCGCTCGACATCGCCGCGTCGCGCGCGAGGTCGTCGACCCGCAGCGGTCGGGCGGACTCGCGGTCGAGGCGGTCGCGGGCCCGACGCAGCCGCGCGAGGTCCTCCAGGCGCGCCGCCGAGCGTCGCTCCGACGTCGCCGACCCACGCATCGCTAGATGAGGACGTTGATGATCTCGAGCGCGACCATCGCGACGAGCACCGAGACGTCGATGCCGACCCCCCCGAGGCGCGGGCGAGGCAGCACGGCGCGCAGGGGGCGCAGCACCGGTTCGGTGAGGCGCGCGAGGAGCCGCTTCAACCCCCCGATGAAGCCGTCGGCGGAGTGGGTGGGGACCCAACTGAGCAGGGCCGTCAAGAAGAGGACCCAGATGTAGAGGTAGATCAGTTCGTGGACGAGGGCCACGGGGTCCCGCTTCGAAAGTTCGTCGTGCGCAGACGCTCCTTGGTCTCGGCGGCGACGTGGACACCGTTGGGCACGACGAGGTAGAGCCCGCGCGCCAGGATCTCGATCCGCGCGCCGAGCGCGTAGGCCGTGCCGGCCGCGAAGTCGACGAGTCGGCGCGAGAGCGACGGGTCGCCGTCGGGGGTGGCGAGCACGACGGGCCGGCCGGTGCGCAGCTGGTCGGTGATCCGCCGGGACTCGTCGTAGGTCTCGGGGGCGACGACCGCGACGTCGCTCTCGGCGGCCGCGACGCGCCGGGGTGGGTTGGGGTTCGGGATGGGGCGCACCCGGGGCGTGCCGTAGCCGCCGTCGATCACCGACACGGCCCCGCCCGAACGCGGTCGCACCACCCGCTCGGGCGCCGTCGGACGCGGGCCCGGCGCGGGCCGGCTCGGGCGCGGTGCGGGCTCGGGCTCCCACTCGGGCTCGTAGGACTCGGAGAAGGGTCGCGGCGCCGGGCCCGGGAGGTCGCCGTAGTCGTCCTCGACCAGGCCGAGGAAGCCCAGGAACCCCCGCAGTCTCTCGTTCATCGTCCCCTCCTTGGGCCCCGTGGGCCTCGGTAGGTCAATGTTAGGCGAGCCCGGCGGCGCGGCCCCGGGGCCCGAAGAGGGCCCGCCCCAGGCGGACCTCGGTGGTCCCGGCCCGACAGGCCCACTCGAGGTCCTCGCTCATGCCCATCGAGCGCTCCGCGAGGCCCAGGGCGTCGGCCAGGCGCGCCGTGGTGGCGAAGGCGGCCCGGGCCCCGACCGGGTCGGGCGGGGCCACCACCATCAGCCCGCGGACCTCCAGCCCGGCGTCGCGGGCCCGGGCGACGAGATCCGCCACCGCCCCCTCAGGCGCCCCGAGGCGCTCGGGCCGACCGGTCACGTCGAGCTGGACGTAGACGGCCGCACCGGGCCGGACCCGGGCGAGCCGCGCGACCTCGCGCTCGCGCGAGAGCGACGCGACCAGGTCGGCGCAGGCCGCCACGCGAGCGATCTTGTTGCCCTGCAGGGCCCCCAGGTAGTGCCAGGTCATTGCGAGGTCCGAGGTCGCCGCGCGCGTCGCGCACAGCTCCTCGACGTAGTTCTCACCGCAGTGGTCGAGTCCGGCGGCGGCGGCGGCGCGCACGGCCGCCGGCCCGAAGGTCTTGGTCACCGCGACGACGCGCACGCGCGCCGGGTCGCTCCCCCACTCGGCCATGCGCGCGCGCACCGCCTCGAGGCGCGCGCGGACCCGCGCGCTCAGCTCCTCAGCGGAGGAAGCTGGGGATGTCGTCATCGCCACCCACGTCGAAGAAGTCGTCGTCGGAGGCGGAGGTGAAGATGTCGCTGCGCGGCCCCTCGGTCATGACCGGCTGGGCGACGGTGGTGGGGGCCTTGGGCGAGACCTGATCGAAGCCGGCCGCGATGACCGTGACGCGCACCGCGTCGCCCACCGACTCGTCGATCACACTGCCGAAGATGATGTTGGCCTCGGGGTGGGCCACCGAGTGGACGATCTCGGCCGCCTGGGTCACCTCGTTGAGCGTGATGTCGGGGCCGCCGACGATGTTCATGAGGATGCCGCGCGCGCCGTCGATGGAGGCCTCGAGCAGCGG
>JAKABC010000194.1 GCA_021802025.1 Actinomycetes bacterium | reverse complement strand
GGATTCGTCCAGCAGGACCTCGCGCGCGAGGGAAAAGCCGTTGGAGCGCAGGTTGGGCGAGTGCAGCCCGACCAGGGCGTCGCCGACCTCGACCCGGTGGCCCCCGAGGCGCCCGTCGCGCTCGACGACCCCCACGGCGAAGCCCGCCAGGTCGAGGTCGTCGGGCTTCATGACCCCGCCGTGCTCGGCCGTCTCGCCCCCCAGCAGCGCCGCGCCGGCGCGCCGGCAGCCCTCGGCGACGCCCGCGACGACCGCGGCGACCCGCACCGGGTCGAGCGCGCCGACGGCGACGTAGTCGAGCACGAAGAGCGGCTCGGCCCCCACGCAGACGAGGTCGTCGACGAGCATGGCGACCAGGTCGATCCCCACCGTGTCGAAGCGTCCGGCCAGCCGGGCCACCTCGAGCTTGGTGCCGACCCCGTCGGCCGAGGCCACGAGCACGGGGTCGCGGTAGCGCGCGGGCAGGGCGAAGAGCCCGGCGAAGCCCCCGAGCCCCTCGAGGACCTCGGGGCGGCTGGCCGCGGCCGCGGCGGGCGCGAAGCGCGCGACGGCCGCCTCACCGGCCTCGATCGAGACCCCGGCCTGGGCGTAGGTCCGCCGGCCCTCGACCTCGAGCAGTCGGCTCACGCGCGCGCCACGCCGATGGCCACGGGGATCGGCGCGGGGTAGGCCCCGGTCAGGCAGGCGTCGCAGCACTCCTCGCCCACCCCGATCGCGGCGCGCAGGTTCGCCAGCGTGATGAACTCGAGGCTGTCCGAGCCCAGGTAGTCGTTCATCTCGGCGACCGTGTGGTGGCTCGCGAGCAGCTCCTCGCGCGTCGGGGTGTCGATGCCGTAGTAGCAGGGCCACAGGAACGGGGACGAGCTGATCCGCAGGTGCACCTCGCGCGCGCCGGCGTCGCGCAGCATGCGCACCAGGGCGCGCGTCGTCGTGCCGCGCACGATCGAGTCGTCGACGACCACCAGGCGCTGGCCGCGAATCGTCTCGCGCAGGGGGTTGAGCTTGCGGCGCACGCCGGCGGCGCGCGCGTCCTGGTCCGGGGAGATGAAGGTGCGCCCGATGTAGCGGTTCTTCACCAGCCCGTGGGCGAAGGGGGTCCCGGCGGCCGCCGCGTAGCCCTCGGCCGCCGGCACGCCCGAGTCGGGCACGCCCATCACGAGGTCGGCCTCGACCGGGGCCTGGGCGGCCAGACGCTCGCCCATCCGGCGACGGGCGGTGTGGACCTCGTGGCCGAGGAGGTAGGCGTCGGGCCGGGCGAAGTAGACGAACTCGAAGAGACAGAGCCGCTCGGGCCCCTCGGCGGGCTCGAGGAGCTGGCGCGCCTCGACGCCGAACTCGTCGAGGGTGATCATCTCGCCCGGGCGCACCTCGCGCACGAGGCTCGCCCCCACCGTGTCGAGGGCCGGCGTCTCGGAGGCGACGACCCAGCCCTCGGGCGCCTCGGCCGGGCCCAGCCGGCCCAGGCAGAGCGGGCGAAAGCCGTAGGGGTCGCGCACCGCGTGGATCCGTCCGGCCTCGAGCACCACGAGCGAGAAGGCGCCCTCGGCCTTGGCGAGCACGACCCCGAGGGCCTCGTCGAGGGGCACCCCGGCGTCGACCTCACGCGCGAGGAGTTCGGCCACGAGGTCCGAGTCCGAGAGCATCGAGGCGACGAGCACGCCGGCCCCCTCGGCGAGTGCGGCCGTGTTGGTGAGATTCCCGTTGTGCGCGAGGGCGAAGCCCGACGGGCCGGCCGAGCGATACACCGGCTGGGCGGCCGTCCAGTTGGCCGAGCCCGACGTGGAGTAGCGGGTGTGACCGATGATGATCGACCCGGTCAGCGCGCGCAGCGTCGTCTCGGTGAAGACGTGGCTCACCAGCCCGTTGTCCTTCACCACGGTGATCTGGTGGTCGTTGAAGCACGCCATCCCGGCCGACTCCTGACCGCGGTGCTGGAGGGCGTAGAGCGCGTCGTAGCACAGGGGGGCGGCCGCGCGACCCGGGGCCACGATGGCGACGACGCCGCAGGCTTCCTTCATGCGCCCCCCAGCCTACGGGCTCGTCGACCCGCGATTCCCCAGTCAACCACGGGGCTCTTCACGGGGCTGGCTAACGTACGGCAATGCTGGACCTGCACACCCACTCGACCTACTCCGACGGCTCCGACACGCCCGACGAGCTGGCCGCCCGGGCGGCCCAGATCGGACTTCGCGCGATCGCCCTGACCGACCACGACACCACCGCCAGCCACGAGTCGATGCGCGAGGCCTGTGCGCGCGTCGGCGTCGAGCACGTGGGCGGCCTGGAGGTGTCCCTGCGCGACAACGAGTTCCCCAAGGACCGCGGGGGCCACCTCGGCGCGCGCAACGTCCACGTCCTCGCCTACTTCCCGCCCCTCGAGCCCGACCACCCCCTCCAGCGCGCGCTCGCGGCGCTGCGCGTCGACCGCGAGACCCGCAACGCCGAGCTCGTCGCGCTGCTGCGCGCGAACGGCTTCTCCCGGCTCACCCTGGACTACCTCGTCGGACTGTCGGGGCGGCTCGAGTCGATCGGCCGTCCCCACGTCGCGCGCGCCATGGCCGAGCTGCACCCCGAGATCGTCGGCGCGCCCAGCGACGCCACGACCCAACGGGTCTTCACCGAGTGGCTCGGGGCCTCCGGGCGGGCCTACATCCCCAAGACCTCGATCGCGATCGAGCGCTTCGTCGAGGCCGGTCGCGGGTCGGGGGTCGTCTTTGCGATCGCCCACCCCCTCGACAACTACCTCGACGCGCCGGACGACCTCGCGCGCACGATGCCGCGCGTGCTCGCCTCGCTGCGCGAGCGCGGCGTCGTGGGCGTCGAGGCCCACTACGGCTCGAGCCCGCGTGAGATCCGCGAGGAGATGGTGCGCCTCACCCGCGCGGCCCAAATGGTCCCCACGGGCGGCTCGGACTACCACGGCTCCTACAAGGTGGGCGTGGCCCTCGGGCGGGGGCTCCGCGGCGACCTCGAGGTCCCCGACGGCGTGCTCGAGGAGCTCAAAGCCGCCCGCTAGCTGTACCCGGCCATCG